>NZ_LZIX01000263.1:0-22276 GCF_001666955.1 Mycobacterium sp. E735
CCACGCTGGCGGGCGATTCGATGCGGATGTCGAAGGAGCGCGACATAGCAACCGATTCTTGCAAAGGGCCGGCCACGGCGAGCGGCGTGGCGCAGGTTTCGAACGTACGTGCGATGGTTATCCCTCCTCGCGGAGGTGAAGGACATGACTGACGACACGCGACAGGCGCCGAGCGGGAACCCGGAGAAGGACACGTCCCAGTGGGTGACCGGCGACGAGCCGATGACCGGTCCGCAGCGCAGCTAACTGCACACGTTGGCCCAGGAAGCGGGCCGGGACGTTCCCGATGATTTGACCAAGGCTCAGGCGTCCGAGCTCATCGACGAGTTGCAGGAACAGACCGGACGCGGCAACTGATCAGCCGGCGGGCCCGCCCCGGACGGTGGGCGTCGTCGGCGTCCGGGGCCGGGTCGCCTTACCGGTGAGGTCTCCGAATCTGACGCTGACGCGCTGAAAGCCCTTGACGCGTTCGGCTTTCGCCTTCTTGGTGTAGGTCTTGCGGTCGGCCGGCGTAAGTTCCGCGTTGTCTGTGAAGGGCGTGAGCAACGCCCGCGGGTAAAGGCGTTCCACCAGAACGACATTGATCTCGGCGCACAGAACCAGCGTTGACGACACCAGAAACAGAAAGGCCAGTAATCCCAGAACCAAGGCGAAGACGCTGTTGGTCGCGCTGGCCGACTTCACGGTGTGCCGAATGTATCCGGCGCCGCCCCACTGCAGGATCTGCCAAATGACCGCTGCCGCAAGCGCTCCGGGCAGCACCTGGCGATACGTCAGCTCCCGCGCGGTGGTGACGCGAAACGCCACCAGGCAAATCATCGCGTTGATCGCCACGGCCACCAGCGCGACGCCGATCTTTCCGAAGACGCCCAGCGCTCCTGTCGCCTGGCCGGCCGCCGACAGGACCGTGGCGGCGATGGCCGCCGAGCCCAGGACCAACAGCAACATCAAGCTGCGCAGTCGTGAGCGGACGGGGTCCGGACGCTTGTTCCTGGGGACGGCCCACACCGAGTCCATGGCATTCTGCACCGCCTGACCCACGCCAAGGCCGCCGTAGAGGGCGCCGGCGATGCCGACGACCACGGCGATGGTTCCTCCGCTGAGCCCTGCGGGCTGATGCAGCTGATCGCCGATGACCGGGAATTGGCTCAACGTGCTGTGCAGCACCTGTTCCCGCAGGTCGGGGCGTCCGGCGAGCACCACTCCGAGGCCGGTGGTCAACAGCAGCAGTAGCGGGAACAGGGATACGAACCCGTAGTAGGTGATCAGGGCGGATAGGTAGCCGCCTTGATCATCCAGATATTTGTAGACGACCCCGATAACCACGCCGGCGGCGCGGTTTCGTCGCTGCAGCCTGTCCAGCCAGCCGACCATCTCGTGCTCACTTCGTTTCTACGGAAGCGGATACCCCCCCGATGGGATTGCCTGGTGATACCCGCATTCGGCGACGATCAATCCCGCGCGGGCCCTGTGGGGCTGCCCCCGTGCCAGGATGGGGAGATGGGCGACGACGAAATGCATTCGGAGCGCGAATTCAACGAGCGCAACATCGAGGAGTTCCGCCGCAACGGCGGCAAGGTCGGCGGGCAGTTCGAGGGCTTCCCGTTGCTGCTGTTGACCTCGACCGGGGCACGAAGCGGTGCGCAGCGGGTAAACCCCGTCGCTTACTTCGATGTCGACGGCAGGATCTACGTCGTCGGGTCCGCCGCGGGCCGGGAGAAGAACCCCGCTTGGGTGCACAACATTCGCGCCCATCCGCGGGTGACCGTGGAGATCGGCTCACAGGAGCCCAGGCCGGCGACCGTGCGCGAATTGCCGCGCGACGAGCGGGATTCCGTCTACCGGATCGTGGTCGAGCGGGCGCCGGGCTTCGGCGACTACCAGGAGCGCACCGACCGCGTCATCCCGGTGTTCGAGCTGGTTACCGAATAACAGCACCGCCAACCGGTTTCGTGTCGCAAAATCATTTGAACCGAGTGTCATCGGCGGGGAGGAGACCTACATGACGTGTGCAGCAATGACGCCCCCGGTGCGCGGCCGGGTGCTCGGGGCCGTCGCGCTCGTTTTGGCGATGTTGCCGGTGATCGCAGTTTCGGCGCCGGCGATCGGCCGGGCCGATCCCAATTGTGCTGAAGGGTTTATCTGGAGCGCGGACTTGCATCAATGCGTTCCCTGGGTCCCGGCGGTGAATGGGCCGGGCGGACCCGGCGGGCCTGGTGGTCCGGGAGGACCCGGGGGACCGGGTGGGCCTGGTGGCCCAGGTGGGCCGGGAGGGCCCGGCCCGCGGTAGGGCCCGGCTGGCTCGGGAACTCTTCGCCCCTCGCGGGTCGTTATACTGGCTAAGTATCGCCATGACTGCGAGGGGAAGACGCATGCCACGCACAGACAACGACAGCTGGGATCTGGCCACCAGCGTGGGCGCGACCGCCACGATGGTGGCCGCGGCCCGAGCGATCGCGACCAGGGCTGACAACCCGCTTATCGAAGACCGATTCGCCGAGCCGCTGGTTCGCGCGGTCGGAGTGGACTTCTTCACGCGATGGGTCGACGGCGACCTCGTCGCCGCTGACGTCGACGACCACGAATCCGGTTGGAAGCTCGAGCACATGCCCCTGGCGATGGCCGCCCGCACCCGATTCTTCGACGCCTTCTTCCACGACGCGGCGCAGGCCGGGCTCCGCCAGGCGGTAATCCTGGCTTCCGGCCTGGACGCGCGTGCCTACCGGTTGGCATGGCCTGCCGACATGACGGTCTTCGAGATCGACCAGCCGGCGGTGATCGAGTTCAAGACCGCCACCCTGGCGAAGTTGGGCGCGGCCCCGCGGGCAGACCTGCGCGCCGTCGCCATTGATCTGCGCAGCGACTGGCCGAAAGCTCTGGTGGATGCGGGCTTTGACAAGATCCGCCCAACCGCCTGGATCGCGGAGGGTCTTTTCGGGTACCTGCCGCCCGAGGCGCAGGACCGCTTGCTCGACAACATCTCCGCGCTGAGCGCCGAGGGCAGCAGGCTGGCCGTCGAAGCCATCCCGGACCGTCCGCAGCAAGACGTCGAGAAGGCGCGCGAAATGATGCGCCGGGCCACCGCCAAGTGGCGCGAGCACGGCTTCGAGTTGGATTGGGAGGAGCTGGGTTTCGACGGTGAGCGCAACGACGTCGCCGACTACCTGAAGGATCTCGGCTGGCGGACGGTCGGCAGGCCTATGAGTGAGCTGCTGGCCGGCAGCGGGCTCGCGGCGATTCCCCAGACCAACGACTCGGTGTCCGTCGCCGACACGATCTACTACAGCTCGGTTCTGGGCGAATGACGGAGCCGAGCCGCCGAGGACTCAACGACGCGGTCACGCGGCTCTGGAGCTTCCTGGCCCCGGTCTACGACCTGCCGTTGTTGCAGCAGTGGGTATATCGTCCGCCGCACGACGAGGTGATAGCGCAACTGCGTGCTCACCATGCCCACAAGATAGCCGATATCGCTTGCGGCACGGGCATTCTCAGTGATCGGATCGCGCGCGAGCTCCAGCCCGACGAGATCTACGGTGTCGACATGTCCGAGGGCATGCTCGGCCAGGCGCGCCCCCGAACCGACCGGGTGCAGTGGTTACGTGGCCCTGCGGAGCGGCTCCCTTTCGACGACGGGGCCCTCGACGCGGTGGTGACCACCTCGGCGTTCCACTTCTTCGATCAGCCGGCGGCGCTGCGCGAATTCCACCGCGTGCTGGCGCCCGGCGGACTGGTGGCCGTATCGGCCCTCAGTGCGCGGCAACGGCGACTCCAGGCACCGTCGGCCAATAGGTGGAAGCCGCAACACAATGCGTCGCCGGCGGAGATGCGCACGATGTTCGAAGACGCCGGGTTCGTCGTCAGCGAGCAGCGCCGCATCCCGCGGCCGGTCTGGACACGCCTCGTTTCCGACCTGATCACAGTCGGCATCAAGAACTGATCGACCTCAGGCGGCCAGCGTGCTCGTGGCGCGAGGAGCGGATCGCGGGAATGGATCGCGGTGACCGGTGTGCACCACGCGGGAGGGTCGATACGCCTGGGCCGGGCGGGCGACGATGGCGACATGCTGCCGGGCGAAGCGCTCCTGCCCGAGCTCACCCGTCCGATCGATGAAGTCGGAGGCGATCCACCCGGCGCCGAAAAGGGCCAGCGTGACGCCGAATTGAAGCGGCGAGCCGGCGACGAGCGCCACCAAAGCGCACATTCCCGCGACCATCGCGACGGCGAATGTGACCAAGTAGAGGAGGGTTACGCGAGGGTCTCGTGCGGGCCTCGTAGGCATCGCGCCTCCTCATCGGTCGACTGCTCTGGCAGGGGGAAACCCAAACCGTGACCTCGATGTTTCGCTATCGAGACACGTCAATCGAGGGCCATACGGCATCGATGCAACGGCGTAGTACCCCCACCGAGAGGCCAAAGGTCCCACCGCGGCAATTCTTTTCATTCGGTCCGCATGCCGGGGCGGCATAAACGTCTGCGGTGCGGGGTGATTCGCCACCTGCGAGCCAGGTTATCGACAAGCAGCACGATGCCCGCCCCGCCGGGTGGCGAAGCGGGCGTCGTGCTTACTGCGGTTTACAGCGGAATCCACACTCCGAAGAACCAGAAGCCCCACTGATTGAAGCCGGGGTCCCACACCGGGGTCTCCTGATAGCCCCAGTAGTTGATCGGACCGTACCCCCAATATCCACCGGGCGGGGGGAGCGGCCGGTCCCACGCGGGGCGAGGCGGCGCACCGGGTCCCCAAGGCGCCGGACCGTCACCCCACGGGGCGCCGCGGAAGTAGCCGCGCTGAGGATCTCCGTGCCACGGACCGCCCGGTCCGCCGGGGCCGCCGGGGCCGCCGGGGCCGCCGGGGCCGCCTGGGTGGTCGGGCCCGCCCGGGCCGCCGGGGCCGCCTGGATGATCGGGCCCTCCGGGGCCTCCGGGTCCACCGGGACCATTTGGCCCGCCCGGATGACCGGGGCCACCTGGTCCACCAGGTCCGCCCTGCGGCCCGCCGGGACCGCCGGGGCCCCCAGGTCCGCCCGGCCCGCCCGGGCCGCCGGGGCCCCCGGGTCCGCCCGGATCACCGGGTGCGTTCGGGGGATGAATGCCCCCGGGAGCGGGTGCGCCATGGTTGCCTGCCGGGCCAGGCGGCGGCCCGCCGGGAGCGGCGCTGGCCGCACCGGAACCCATGCCCAACGCCGCAGCGCTCAGAGCGCCGGCAACGGTCATCCCCCCAAGAAATTGCTTAAGTTTCATAGTCCTTCACCCTGTCTGACTACTGGTGAATTCCTCAGAATCCCCCCTTACATCAACCGACCATAGATAGCTTGCCTATGCAACGGCTGTGAGAGGCCCATGCGGAGCTTTTGGGTCGTGCACGCCGCACCCCGACCACGGAAGGCGGACGGCCGGCTCAGGTACCGCGAGACATATACCGCTGCGACAAGCGACGGCGTGTCGTCGCAGGCGTTTATGTGTCGCGGCTCGGCGCCAGCCAGACGCGGCACCTTTGGGTAGCCCGACAAGCGGGAGTAAACCGTTTGGCAAGGCTATGTTTGCTAGTCCGGCGGGTCTTTGATGTATATCGTTGCGGCCGTGTCGAGCCCGTCGCATCCCCATCCGTCCGAGCCGCACGTGGGTTCGGTGTCGTCGAAATTGAACTGGCTGCGCGCCGGAGTCCTGGGCGCCAACGACGGAATCGTGTCCACGGCGGGCATCGTGGTGGGGGTCGCGGCCGCGACGGTGGAACGCGCTCCCGTGTTGACCGCCGGCACCGCCGGACTGGTCGCCGGAGCGGTGTCGATGGCGCTGGGCGAATACGTTTCGGTCAGCACCCAACGTGACACCGAGAAGGCGCTGCTGCACAAGGAACGCCAGGAGCTGCGCGACGATCCGGTCGCCGAAATGGACGAGCTCGCCGCCCTGTATGAGGCGAAAGGCCTGACGGCCGCGACCGCCCGCACCGTCGCCGAGGAACTCACCGACCACAATCCGCTTCTCGCGCACGCCGAAGTCGAACTGGGCATCAATCCCGAGGAGCTGACCAATCCCTGGCAGGCGGCGTCGTCTTCGGCGCTGTCGTTCGCAATCGGGGCCCTGCTGCCGCTGATCGCGATCTTGGTTCCGCCGGCGGCGTGGCGGATCCCGGTCACCGTCGCGGCGGTGCTCGTCGCGCTGGTGATCACCGGGGCGGTGTCGGCCGGTTTGGGCGGAGCGCCCAAGGGCCGCGCTGTGCTCCGCAACGTCATCGGAGGCGGTCTCGCATTGGCGATCACGTACGTGATCGGCCACCTGGTGGGCGCGGCGATCGCCTGAGCCGCGGTCCCACCTGCCTGAATCGGGTCGACCCGGGGCGACTGTGGCCGGTAACTGTAATATCTACTGTTGCCATCCTCGCATGAGGGATCCCCACTCCGGGCGGAGCGTCGCGCATTGACCGAAACGAATCTCGTGCCGGATGACGTCGATTCGGCGGCGCAGGCGCCATACTTCCTGCGCGACGAAACCCGTTTCGTGCCAAACCCGATCGCGCGCGGTGGGTGGGGCCCGTCGCTCAGCGGGCACGTCGTCGGCGGACTCCTCGGGTGGGCGGTGGAACGCGCGGTCGATGACCCGGAACTTCAACCCGCCCGCCTGACCGTCGACCTTCCCGCACCGGTCGCGCTGGAACCCATGGAGGTGCATACCACCGTGCACCACGACCGGCGGCGGCTGCGGCTCGTCGAGGTCGTCCTCACCCAGCACGGTGTCCCGGTCGCGCGGGGGAGCGCCTTGTTTCTGCGGCGCGGCCCCCAGCCAGAGGGGCGGGTGTGGTCGCCGAACCCGCAGATGCCGCCGCTGCCCAACGAGGACGGCGCCCAACCGACGCTCTTCATGCGCACCTACGGATGGGGCACCGAATTGCAGAATCGCGACCCCGAATGGGTCGACGCCTCCGGCCAGAAATACACCTGGCTTTGCGAAACCCGCTCGCTCATCGGCGGTGAACCGCTCAGCCCGTTCACCCGCGCCGCCATGGCAGCCGATATCACTGCCTCCCTTGCCAATTGGGGAACAAACGGTTTGCAGTTCATCAATGCCGACTACACGCTCACGCTGAGCCGACTGCCGGAAGGCCCACACATCGGCATGGCCTCGCTGACCCACTACAGCCACGACGGGGTGGCCACCGGTTCGGCTGTACTCGTCGACCGCACGGGTCCCATCGGCAGCGGCGTTTCGGTTGGCATAGCGCACTCCGGATTCCGCCCGACACAGGTCAATCCGACGAGCGAATGAGCATCGGAAGCGACGTCACCTACTGGAGGCTGGTCGCCGACGCGGCGCGGGCGGGATCGCCCCGGCCGCTGCTCGCCGACGACCATGCGCGCACGCTGACGGCGCGGCAGTTCCACGATGCCGCCTGCGCGACGGCCGCCGCGTTCGCCGCTTTGGGGATCCGCGCGGGAACCGTCGTGTCGTGGCAGTTGCCGACCACGCTGGAGACCGTGGTCGTCATGGCGGCGCTGGCCCGGCTCGGTGCGGTGCAAAACCCGATCATCCCGATCTTGCGGGAGCACGAGGTCGGTTTCATCACCGAGCAGCTCTCCTCGGAATACCTTGTGGTGCCCGAGCGTTGGCGCGGATTCGATCATGGCGCCCTGGCGCGGGCCCTGTCCGCGAGTCGAGGTTTCAAGGTCATCACCGTCGACTTGGTGACGCCGCCGGCCGGCGGCGAGCTTCGGCTGCCTCAGGCGGACGCCGGTGCGCTCCCGCCGCCGCCGGCTTCGGCCCGCGATGCGCGATGGGTCTACTACTCGTCGGGAACCACCGCCGCGCCCAAAGGGATTCGCCATACCGACGCATCGGTGATGGCCGGCGCGACCGGGCTGGTCGAGGCGATCGGCATCACCGGCGACGATGTCGATCCCATCGCCTTTCCGGTCGCGCACATCGGCGGCGCGGTGATGCTGGCCGCCGCGCTGCGGACCGGCATGCGGTTGGCGCTGTTCGAGGTATTCGACCCGCCGGCGACGCCGTACTCCATCGCGGCGCACAACCCGACCTTCCTGGGCACCGCGACCCCCTTTTTCCTCGGCTTCCTCGAAGCCCAGCGAGCCCACGGCGACCGGCCGTTGTTCCCGTTCCTGCGCGGCTGCCTGGCCGGCGGCGCGCCCATCACCGCCGAACTCGGTCGCCAGATTCGG
Source organism: Mycobacterium sp. E735 (assembly GCF_001666955.1). NCBI lineage: Bacteria > Bacillati > Actinomycetota > Actinomycetes > Mycobacteriales > Mycobacteriaceae > Mycobacterium > Mycobacterium sp. E735. The sequence goes on from NZ_LZIX01000263.1 coordinate 8,172, forward strand.
GAAGCCTTCGGCCTTCCCGGCATCGCCAACGCCTGGGGGCTCACCGAGTTCCCGGTGGCGGCTTCACCGTCGCTCACCGACACGCCGGATTCGCTGGACCACACCGTCGGTAGGCCGACGCGGGGGGTCAGCGTCCGGGTGGTGGGCAACGACGAAGGCGAACTGCCCGTCGGTCAGGAGGGCGAGCTCCGCCTCAAGGGCCCCCAATGCTTTCTCGGCTACGCCGACCCCGCGCTGGACGCCGACGCGTTCGACGAGGACGGCTGGCTCCGCACGGGAGATCTCGGGCTGGTTGATCGGGACGGCAACGTCCGCGTGACCGGTCGGATCAAGGATGCGATCATCCGCAATGCCGAGAACGTTTCGGCTCTCGAAGTCGAGAATGTGCTGGCCACCCATCCCGCGGTCGCCGACGTGGCGGTCATCGGGGTTCCCGACCCGCGCACCGGCGAGCGGGTATGCGCGGTCGTGGTGCCCGCGTCGGCCGAGAGCGTGTCGTTGGAATCCCTTGTGCAGCATTGCCATTCGAACGGGCTGAGCCGCTATAAACACCCGGAACGATTGGTGATGGTCGAAGCCTTGCCGCGCAACCAATTCGGCAAGGTCATCAAGAAAGACCTCCGCGAAGCCTTCGGGTGATTTCGGGCTACAGCCCCTTGGGGGCCTCGCGGACGGCCTGCACCGCGGCCGCGTCGCCGTCGAACTCCACTCGCGCCGAACGCCCGACCGAGAACAGCAGCAGCTCCTCGGGCGGGCCGGTCACCGTGACGGCCGGGCCGCTTCCCGCGGTCAGCATCGTCTTGCCCTCCGGGGTGCGCAGTGCCACCCGGCCCGGCACCTTGGCCAGCGTCAGCCGCGCCATCATCGGCAGGGTGCGGCGCAGCCTGGCGCTCAGCTCGGGTTCCAGCGCCCGCGGCTCCCAGCCCGGCTGCGCGCGCCGCACGTCCTCGTGATGGATGAACATCTCCGCCACGTTGGCCACCGGGTCGAGCAGCTTCAACGGCGAGTAAAGCGGCGGGCCGGATGCGACCTTGTCGACCAGCTCGTCCCACTCGGCCCGTTCGGCCACCTGGTTCTGCACCTTTTCGGTGTGCGGGGCGAAGAACGGGATCAGGATGCCCGGGGCGGCGTCGGGCCGGTACTCCCGGATGACGAGGTGGGCGGCGAGGTCCCGCGTCTTCCACCCCTCGCACAAGGTGGGCGCATCCGGCCCGGCTGCGCGCATGGTTTCGACGAGGGCGGCACGTTCGCGTTGCGCGACAGACATGTGTTCAGGGTAGGACCAGCCCCCGGGCACGGACCATCCGCGTCTCGGTAAATTTGCATCGTCGTCTCCTGGAGGAAAGTGCAGGCAATCTGATGAACGCGCGTGTCGAGCAGCTGGAGTTTCAGGCCGAGGCCCGGCAACTGCTGGACCTGATGGTCCACTCCGTCTACTCCAATAAGGATTCGTTTCTGCGGGAGCTGATCTCGAACGCTTCCGACGCACTGGACAAGCTGCGGCTGGAAGCCTTCCGCAACAAAGACCTCGATGTCGACACCTCCGACTTGCACATCGAGATCGAGGTGGATAAGAGCGCCCGGACGCTCACCATCCGCGACAACGGCATCGGCATGACCCGGGACGAGGTGGTGGGGCTGATCGGCACCCTGGCCAAGTCGGGCACGGCCGAGCTGCGTCAGCAATTGAAGGAGGCCCAGAACGAGGCCGCGTCGGAGGAACTGATCGGTCAGTTCGGCATCGGGTTCTATTCGAGCTTCATGGTCGCCGACAAGGTCGAGCTGATCACCCGCAAGGCCGGCGAGAGCGAAGCCACCAAGTGGGAATCCAGCGGCGAGGGCACCTACACCATCGAAGCCGTCGACGACGCACCACAGGGGACGTCGGTCACGCTGCACCTCAAGCCCGAAGACGCCGAGGACGAGCTGCACGACTACACCTCGGAGTGGAAGATCCGCAGCCTGGTCAAGAAGTATTCCGACTTCATCGCCTGGCCCATCCGGATGGAGGTCGAACGACGGACTCCGGCTGAGGAGGAGGGCGGCGAGGAGACCGTCACGCTCGAAACCGAGACCCTCAACTCGATGAAGGCGCTTTGGGCCAGGCCCAAAGAAGAGGTCTCCGAGGAGGAGTACAAGGAGTTCTACAAGCACGTCGCCCACGCCTGGGACGACCCGCTGGAAATCATCGCGATGAAGGCCGAGGGCACCTTCGAATACCAGGCGCTGCTGTTCATCCCGTCGCACGCGCCGTTCGACCTGTTCAACCGCGACGCGCAGACCGGGATCCAGCTGTACGTCAAGCGGGTGTTCATCATGGGCGACTGCGACCAGCTGATGCCCGAATACCTGCGCTTCGTCAAAGGCGTCGTGGACGCGCAGGACATGTCGCTCAACGTCTCGCGCGAGATCCTGCAGCAGGATCGGCAGATCAAGGCCATCCGGCGGCGGCTCACCAAGAAGGTCCTGTCGACCATCAAGGAGCTGCAGTCCGAGCGGCCCGACGACTACCGCAGCTTCTGGACCCAGTTCGGCCGAGTCGTCAAAGAGGGCCTGCTGTCCGACTTCGACAACCGCGAGACCCTGCTGCAAATCTGCTCATTCGCCTCGACGCGCAGCGAGGAGGAGGCCACCACCCTCGCCGAGTACGTGGAACGCATGAAGGAGGGCCAGGAGCAGATCTTCTTCGCCACGGGGGAGACGCGGCAACAGATCCTGAAGTCGCCGCACCTGGAGGCCTTCAAAGCCAAGGGCTACGAGGTCTTGCTGCTCACCGACCCGGTCGACGAGGTCTGGGTCGGAACGGTGACCGAGTTCGACGGCAAGCCGCTGCAATCGGTCGCCAAGGGCGAGGTGGACCTGAGCGCCGAAGGCGACGAGAGCGAGGCCGAGCGCGAGGAGCAACAGAAGGACTTCGCCGACCTGCTGACCTGGATGAAGGAGACGTTGAGCGACCACGTCAAGGAGGTGCGGCTCTCCAGCCGATTGACGGAGTCGCCGGCCTGCCTGATCACCGACGCCTTCGGCATCACCCCGGCGCTGGCGCGGCTCTACCGCGCGTCCGGGCAGGACATCCCGGTCGGCAAGCGGATTCTCGAGCTCAACCCGAACCACCCGCTGGTTACCGGCCTGCGAGAGGCGCAAAAGAAGGCGGAGGGCGACGCCGCGCTCGCCGCCCTTGCCGAGACCGCCGAATTGCTCTACGGCACAGCGCTTCTCGCCGAAGGGGGTGCGCTTGACGATCCGGCCCGGTTCGCCGAGCTGCTCGCCGACCGGTTGACCCGCACCGTGTAGCCCGGGATTTGCCAGGTTTGCGCCAGGGGTGTTCGCGGTCGGCTTGGCCGGCAAATGGGAGATAAGCCGGATTGAAAACCCGCTGGCAGGGATAATCACCTCCCATGGCTGAATTTCGCGTCATCGACCCACGCGGGCGGGTCGTCGCGACGAAGAATTTTGCCAGCGCGGAGTCCGCACACGCGTGGTTCATCGCCTCGATCGGCGGCGACACCGAGCTCGGCTGGCGCATGGAGGTCAACGACGACGGCCAGTGGGCCAACTTCGACGACACCCAGGGGTTCACCGCCCCGGTGAGCCACCGCCCCCAGAAGCGCTGATCCGGTTACGGTCCGACGACGAAGCAGCGGCCGCCGCCGCCGCTGAACAACACCTCTTGAACCACCGACGGCGCGACGGTGGGGAATCCGAACCGATGCACCTGTTGGTCGGCGGCGATGTCGGCATCCTGCGACTCGGTGGTGCCGTCCTTCTTGCGTACGAGCGCGGTGACCTTGTCCGGCTTGGGCGGGCTTTGCGGGTCGCGGAAGTACCACACCTCGATCCCGGTGCCCGAGGAATCACCGCGCCACCCGTCCGCGTAGTAGCACGCCGGATTTCCCTCAGCGTCCGGCGGTGGTGGCCGGCAAATCGACAGCCCGACGCAGTCCGGCGCGCTGGTGGTCGTGGGCGTGGGCGTGCTGGACGAGGCGATGGGGCTGGGGGGCGGCGACGGCTTCGCCGCACTTGAACTGGATGCGGCGGGCGCCGCAGCGTGCTGCGACCCGCAGGCCACGAGGCCGGCAGACGCCATGGCGAGGACGGCGACCAACCGCGGAATCGGGACCCACATCAGTGGCATACCTCGCACGCGATGCCGTCGCCGTCACGATCCAGGCCGGACCGGTAACCCGGCTGTCCACGGTAGATCGGGGCCACGCCGTCGGCGCACGCCGCCTTGCAGTTCGGGTAGTAAACGCTGGCGCCCGTCGTCGGCGCGGGTGAGGTCGTCGTCGATGGGGCGGCCTGGGCCGCGGGTGGCCCCGCAATCCCCACGACGATTGCTCCGGCGATGAGCAATCCACGAAGCATGTTGGCGAGCCTCCTGTTAGCGAAGCGGCGTTGGTTGCTGACGAATAATGAGCTAACACCGTGACGCGGTCACCGGGCAAGGGCCGAGCCCACGTAGGCTCCGCTCATGCACGTCGATGCGATGACGGTCCCGCAGCCGCTGCACCAGATCGGCGACCTGGCCCGGCGAACGCAAGCCGCCGGTTTCTCCGGTCTGTTGTTCACCGAGACGGGCCGCACGGCCTACCTCAACGCGGCCGTGGCGTCCCAGGCCGCGCCCGGCCTCGAGTTGTCCACCGGCGTGGCCGTCGCCTTCCCGCGCAGCCCCTTCGTCACGGCCGCCACGGCCTGGGAGCTTCAGGAGGCGACCGGCGGGAACTTCCGCCTGGGTCTGGGCACCCAGGTGCGCACCCACGTCGTCCGGCGCTACGGGGTGGCATTCGAGCGGCCCGGACCGCGCCTGCGCGACTACCTGTTCGCGGTCAAGGCTTGTTTCGCGGCGTTCCGCTCCGGGACGCTGGATCACCACGGCGACTTCTACGACCTCGACTTCATCACCCCGCAGTGGAGCCCGGGTCCGATCGACGCGCCCGACCCGAAAGTCGATATCGCAGCGGTCAATCCGTGGATGCTGCGGATGGCCGGCGAGGTCGCCGACGGGGTGCACGTGCACCCGATCGGCGAGCCGGGATACATCGCCCGCCACGTCTTGCCGAACGTCGCCGACGGGGCGGCGAAGGCGGGACGGTCGCCGGCCGACATCGCGGTGATCGTGCCGGTGATGACCATCGTCGGTGACACCGACGAGGAGCGCGACAAGCAACGAGAAGGCGTGCGCGCCAGCATGGCTTTCTACGGCAGCACCCCCAATTACGCGTTCATCTGGGATCAGGCCGGGTTCGAGGGCACGACCGCCCGGATCCGCGAGAGGCAGAAGGCCGGTGACTTCGCGGGCATGGCCGCCCAGGTCAGCGACGACCACATCGCCGCCTTCGCCACCGAGTCGACGTGGGACGGACTCGCCGACGCGCTGATCGAGAAGTACGCCGAAAAGGCCACGCGCCTGGTGCTTTACAACGCCGTGGGTGATCCGGAGCGGTTCGAGCGGTACGGCGAGGTGGCCCGCCGCATACAACAAGGGCGTCAGTGACTGAGCTGTATCGCCTTGACCACCAACAGGAGTGCGCCGACGATCAGGTAGGCGCGTAGCGCGATCATGCCGAGTCGGGTGCCCGGTGACCAGGTGACCGGCTCGAGCAGCGTCAGGGGCGGCATCCGCCAGGTGTTGCGGTCGACGCCGCGCGCGGGCAGCCGTGGCGCGGGCGCCGCGGGTTGACGACGGGCCATCCAGCGCAGCACCGGCACCGCCGCGGCGGCGAGTACCGCCAGGGCCAGGGCGAGGTAGCCGGCCACCGCCACGACGTTGAGATCGCGGAACAGCGTGGTGGCCATCAGGATTCCCGATAGCAGCAGCAGCGTGCCGACGATCAACCCGGCGACCCAGTTGAGCCAGGGGCGATTGACCCACGGGCCCAACACTTCCCGGTCGTTGCACAGCAGCAGCAGGAAGACGCTGGCGCTGGGCAGCAGTAGGCCGGCGAGGGCTTGCACGGCGGTGGTGATCAGCCCGAGCGGCGCGCCGGGAATCAGCACGATGGCCGCGGCCACTACCACCATGGCGGTGTAGGACAGGTAGAACTGCTTGGCGTCGGCGAATCCGCGGTGCAGGGAGTGCTTCAGGCCGAACACGTCACCGAAGGCGTAACTGGTGGCCAGGGTTACCGCGGCGGCCCCGATGATCGAGGCGTCCATCAGCACGATCGCGAAGATCCAGCCCAGCGTCCCGCGGTGCTCGCCGAGCAGGTGTGCGGTGGCACCGGCGTCGGTGAAGCCGCCGACGGTGTTGGTGGAGCGTGCCGCCCATTCACCGGTCATCACCAGCGCCGCGGCACCGATGACCACGACGAAGGCACCCAGCACGGTGTCGGCGCGCTCGTACCCGATGAAGCGCGGGGTGATGCGCTTGTCGACGACGTTGGACTGCTGGAAGAACAGCTGCCAGGGCGCCACGGTGGTGCCGACGATGGCGATGATGAGCAGCACCGCATCCGAGCTCACCCCGCCCGAAATGCTGGGTATCACGAACGATTTGGCGGCCTGACGCCACTGGGGGTGGGACATCAGCAGCATCGGGATCTGCAGCAGCGTCACGGCGATGAAAATGAACATGGCGCGCTCCCAGCGGCGGAAGCTCCCGCTCGCCATGATCGCGACCAGCGCCACCGCCGAGACCGGCACCACAACGTATTTGGAGACGCCGATGAATTCGGCGGCCAGGCTGATGCCGATGAATTCGGTGACGATCGTCAGGAAGTTGAGCAGGAACAGGTCGCCGACCGAGAACCAGCCCCAGCCGCGGCCGAAGCGTTCGTTGATCAGCCGCGCGTGCCCGACGCCGGTGACCGCGCCGAGCCGCACCACCATCTCCTGGTTGACGATCAGGACGGGTATCAACAGCAGCAGCACCCACAGCAGGGAGTAGCCGTAGTTCTGTCCGGCCTGGGCGTAGGTGGCGACGCCGCCGGCGTCGTTGTCGCCGACCATCACGATGATTCCGGGACCGACGATCGCGAGCAGGGTCAGCAACCGCGTCTTCCAGGTGCGGCCGTGCTCGGTTTCGCCGACGCTGATGCGACCGAACGCGCCCTCGATGTCACCGAGGTGCGCGGCGTCCAGCACCGCGCTGGGCCGGTGAATCTCTTCGCGACCGGTCGTCACAGCGCATTACCTCCCGGCACGCGCGCGCTCTGGTCACCGGGAATCTCGCGCACGGGACGCGGCGCGGGCTCTCGCCGGCGCCAATCCTCCGGGATGGTCGCCTCGAGCACGTCGTCGACGGTGACCACCCCGAGCACGCGATCCTGGTCGTCGACCACCGGGATGGAGTAGAGGTTGAAGTCGGCCATCAACAGCGCGACATCGGTCAGGTCGGCGTCCGGCGTGACCCGCACCGGATCGGAATCCATCAGCCGCGCAAGGGTTTCACCGGCCGGGGCCTGCAACAAGGTGATGACCGAGACGACACCGTCGAGCCGTCTGTCCTCGTCGATCACATGCACTTTGATCAGCGCCTCCGGCTGTATGGTGCCGGCGGACGCGATCAGCGCCAGCGCTTCGGCCGCCGTGGTGGCGGCCGCGCACGAGACGAAGTCGACGTTCATCAGGCCGCCGGCGCTCTCGGGGTTGAAGCCCATCAGGGTGATGACCTTGGTGCGCTGCGGGCCCGGCATCAACTCCAGCACGCGCCGGCGCCGCGACTGGCGCAGGTCGGCGATCGCGTCGGCGGCGTCGTCGGCCCGCATCCGGCCCAGCAGCGCGGCGACCTCGTTGTCGGGCATGCCGTCGAGGAGCCGGCTGGCCTTGTCCGGCTCCAGCTCTTCGAACACGTCGGCTTCCAGTTCGGGGTCGCTGCGCACGCGGTCGAGGATCTCGCCGCCCTCGGCCTTGTCCGCCTCCTCGAGAAGGTCGGCGATCTCGGCGGCCTTGAACTCGCCGAAGCGGTCCGACAGGCGCCGCACGGCGTCCGAGCGGGCGTCGCCGATCAGCGGCTCGAACGCCTTCCAATCGCGGGCCGCGTGCCCGCCCGACTGCCTGATCAGTCCGAACAACCGCGGTGGCCGTCGGGTGTCCACGCGCGTCAGCATCCATCCGGCGCCGGTGTCTTCCAGTTCCACGTCGTAGGCGCGGATCAGCTCGACATTGGCCACATCGATCAGCCGGTGGCCCAACACGTCGGCGCGCAGCAGCACCTCACCTTCACGGCGCTCGAAGCCGCGAAGGTCAACCTTGTTCTTGGTCAACAGGACTCGGTCCGCGGCGTACTCGTCGATCGATTTGTCACCGATGAACACCCGCCGCCCGCCGACCCCGGCCACGATCCCGGTGACGAGGGGGTACTCGTCGGCGCCCCGCAGCCGCACGATCACGTCCTCGACACGGCCCACCGTTTCCCCGGCGCGGGCCAGCACCGGCGCACGCAGCAGCTGCGAGAGGTGGATCACCGGCCGTCCGCCGCCGCGTTCGGCCGACTTCTCCGATGCGCCCATGCGTTTCCTCCTCGACACCCCGCCGCCGACCATCCGAGCAGACTGCACGAAACCGCGTCGCGACGTCGGGTGTAGCTACGGCTTACCGCCAGGATCGTTGGTGGCGCAAGTGTCGTCGCTTGACCGGGTTCGGCCGCAAGATCGTACGCCGGGGGCGCGGCGAGCAGCTACCGCCGATGGATGAACGGAGGGCGGCCATTGAGGTCCTATTGCTTGCCGATCTTCCCGGCGATCTGGTTGGCGATGTTGATGCCGAGATCTCCCACGTCCTTGCGGCACGCGTCCACGTCGACGACGACGTTGCTGCGAACGGTCAACGCCCGCTGACACGGGACGGTCAAATTCACGCCGTTACGGCTGAAGCTCAGCGTTACGGTCGTGCTCAGCACCCCGTTGGCGTTGGTGACCGGTCCGACCTTCCACTGGAGTTCGGGATGGGTGCCGTCGGCGGGCACGGTGTCCAAGCGGTTGGCGCAGGCGGGCCATTGCTGCGACGAGGTGGTGAAAAACGCGTTCGCCTGGTCGGGCGCGGGGAACAACACGACAAACTGGTACACGTCAGGGCTTTCCAGGTCGTCCGCGCCCGGGGGAGTGGGTGCAAGGTCGTGGTAGCCGTAAACCGCCGTGTACCCGCTGTCCGCATAAACGGGTGCCAGGGCCGCGTGGAGGGCGTACTTGCATTCGGCGGGAAGCGTGTAGTCGCTGCGCTTGGCTGTGTCTTCTTCCAGCGCGGTCTTCGGTGGGTCGCTGGTGGTGCCGGTGACCCCCAGCATCGTGTCGATATCGCTAGGGCTGAGCATGAGGTCGGGCAGCTGGGCCTTGTTGAGGGGCGTCTTAGCCGCAGCCGTGGTGCTGCTGGTGGTCGACGACGCGGCGCTCCCGCCATCGTGGCTGCAGCCGGTGAGCAGTATTCCGGCGGCGGCTATGGCGACTGAAGCTGTCAGCTGGCGCATGTCGAATGCCTTTCCTGCCTAGGCAAGCCTTTTCGCGCACCCCCAGCGCGTCCCCTATTCAGAAGTCGGTCCGATGCAGCGTACGTCAGCGGCCGGGTGTCGCGAGGGGGTTCGGGGCCAAGCGATATGTTCGCGGTGTGACCGCAGTCGACTTCACCTCGGTAGCGCCGATCGTCCCGGTACGGAATCTCGACGTCGCCCTGGATCGCTATCGACGACTCGGCTTCGCTGCACGCGCATACGACGGACCAGATCGCTACGGGTTCGTCGACCGTGGATCCGTATCCATCCACCTGACGGAGTGGGACGAGCACGACCCGTTGCGAACCGGTGCAAGCGTGTACCTCTACGTCAGCGATGCCGACGTCCTCCATGCGGAGTGGGCTGCACTGGAAGACCTCGAGGGCCGCCTGCTCCCACCGCAGGACACTCCCTACGGTCTGCGCGAATTCGCCTATGTCGATCCGGACGGCACGGCGCACCGGGTCGGCTCGCGCATCTGATCAAGCTGATACCGCGGGCTTTTCGCCGGTCGGCGGGGCCCCGGCGGCCTGGCTGTGGGCGAGTGCCACGGTCGCGGCCGCCATCACCGCAACCGACAGGCCCAGTGCCACCAGGCCGATGTCGTTGGTGCGCAGCGTCTCACCGAGCACGGTGACGCCGAGCACCGATCCGACGACGGGCTCGGCGACGGTCACGGCCGGAAGCGACGCGGTGAGCGGACCGGCCCGAAACGCGGACTGCTCCCAGGCCGTCGCCGCGATGGCCACCACCACCCACACGTACACCTCGGGCAGGCGCAGCAGCGCGGGGATGCCGCGGTCCAGCTGGTCGACCACACCCTTGGTCAGTACCGAAAACAATCCCCACAGCGAGCCCGACATCAGACCCAGCAGCAGCGCGCCAACGGTGCCGGGGAACATGCGCGCGCCGATCACGCACAGGATGAGCGCCGGACCCATGACCAATGCCACGATGCTCCAGGTATGCACAGACCCGCGCGGCGTTCCCTCCTGGGGGTCGCCGACCGTCACGACCACCGCGACCGCCGCGGCCAGCAGCACGGCCCAAATGCCTTGCCGCGGCGTGATTCTCCGATGATTGGTCCGCGCGCTGATCAGCAACGCGAACAGCAACGACGTCACCAACAGCGCCTGCACCAGCACCACCGAGCCCAGGTCAAGCGCCGCTGCCTGCAAGCCGAACCCGGCGGCGGCCACCAGGCTGCCCGTCCACCATTGCCGATCGCGCAGGAGCTGGCGGAACAGAGCCATGGTTCCGACCGGCTTGTCGGTGACCTGTTGGGCGGATCGCTGCTGGATGACGTCTCCGAAACCCACCATCAGGGCGGACGCGACCGCGAGGAGCGCCGCGATATCCGTCTTGCCCAAGCGGACCTCCTGTGTAACCGGGGTTGCGACCCTAGACTTCTGGACGGTACGCGACACGGCGTTTCGAGGGGATGCACGCCATGAACGACACGAACTCCCGGATCGGCGTGCTGGCCACCGAGGCAATCGATCTGCTCATCGCCGCCGTCGACCAGGTTTCCCCGGAGCGCTGGGATCAGTCGTCCAACCTCGAGGGCTGGAGCCTGCGCGAGCTGGTCGGGCACGTCACGGGCAGCGCGGCGAAAGTGGTGACCCTGATCGAGGACGGTGAGCTCTGGGACCGCCCGTCGCAGCCTGCCGACTGGATATGCGATGACCCGAGCCAGCGGCTGCGCGAGCTGGCGGCGCGGCTGCGGGCCGGGTTGCCCGGCGCCGACCTCGACGGACCGCGGAGGTCGCCCGAAGGTGAGGTTCCGTTGCGGCGGGCGCTGACGTATCCGGTGTCCGACCTGGCCATGCACGCCTGGGACATCCAACGGTCGCAAGGGCGGCTGATCGAGCTGCCCGCGGACCTGCTGGGGCTGTGCCGCGGGTTGGTGGAGTCGCTGCCCGAGCACCTGTTGCGGCGGCCGGGCGGCTTCGGGCCGGCCCAGCCCGCACCGGATGACGCGACGCCGACCGTGCGGCTGATGGCTTTCCTGGGCCGCTCGGTCGACATCGGTGGCTGAGTCCGCCTGCGGCACAGGCGTTTTGCGGAGCTTCCCGTGGTCGGGCCAGTTACAGAGGCAGCACCAGCCCCCGCGCCGGGAGACGCACGGGTTGCCCGCCTCGGAGCGACAACGCGGGCGATGAGGCCGCCGCCCAGCCCAACGAACGCATTGTCGCTGAGAGGCGAGCACGTCGGGCATCCCCGCACCCAGCGACGGCTGTGGCGCATGTGACGAAGATGGGTGCCCTCAGCTGTTGCGGCTGATCTTGAGTGCGGTGGTGATCATGGGGATCTGCAGGGGCAACCGGGCCAGGGCGACGATCCGCATCGGCCAGGGCTTGTCCCACCACAGCCGGCACATGTTGACGTTGGCCGGAAACACGCCGACGAACAACACGGCGGCCGCGAGCGCGGCCAGTCGCCGCGTGCGTCGCGGCAGCAACGCCGCTCCGATGCCCACCTCGGCCACCCCGGACGCATAGGTGTAGAAGCGGGCGCTGCCCGGGAGCTCGGCCGGGACGATCGTGTCGAACGGCTTGGGCGCCACGAAGTGCAGCGTCCCCACGCCCAGGAGCATCGCCGCGACGCGATACGCGGTGAGCTCGGTGGTGTCACGCACGGCGACTGGTCTGGTTGTCATCGACCCATTGTGTCCTGTCACGCGCGGTCGGTATCGGGATGGCGGAAACTCAGGCCGTTTACTATTGGCCATACGGTATTTGTTACGATTCGCGTCATCTGCTGACACCCGCGCTGCCGACCGCAGCCAGACCGTTCGAGGTTGAGAACATGGCCAAACCCGTCATTGTCGGAGCGGTTCGGACGGCGATCGGCCGCTCCTTCAAGGGCACGCTCGTCAACACGCCACCCGAGACGCTGATCACCACGGTGCTTCCGGAGGTCGTGCGCCGCTCCGGCGTCGACCCGTCCGCCATCGACGACATCATCTTCGCTGAATCCCATTACGGGGGCGGGGATTTGGCGAGGTATGCCGCCACCGCCACGGGGATGGAGGACATTCCCGGCCAGTCGGTGAACCGGCACTGTGCGGGCAGCCTGACCGCCATCGGCAACGCGGCGGCGCAGATCGGTTCCGGGATGGAACGCGTGCTGATCGCCGGCGGCGTGCAGTCGTTGTCGATGACGCCGCTGACCAACTGGCGGATCCCCGGCCCGGAGCTCAAGTTCGAGGAGCGCTGGATGCCGCCGACGCACGTCGAAACGCCGGATGCACCCGCCAAGGACATGTCGATCACCGTGGGCTGGAACACCGCCCAGGCGGTCGGGATCACGCGCGAGGAGATGGACGCGTGGGCGGCCCGCTCACATCAGCGCGCCATCGCGGCCATGGACGCGGGCAAGTTCGTCGACGAGATCATCCCGCTGAAGGTCACCCAGTTCGACGGTTCGGTCACCGAGTTCTCCGTGGACGAGCATCCCCGCCGAGACACCACCGTCGAAAAGCTCGCCGCGCTCAAAGTGCTGCACCCCGAGATCGAGGGGTTCTCGATCACGGCCGGCAACAGCAGCGGCACCAACGACGCCGCCGCGGCGGTGGCTCTCGTGGACCGCGACTACGCCGCGGCCGAAAACCTCAATGTCATGGGCGCGGTCCGGGCGTGGGCGGCCGCGGGCGTCGCCCCCCGCGACACCGGGCTGGGGGCCGTCAAGGTCATCGGCAAAGTGCTGCAGCGGGCCGGGCTGTCGGTCGACGACGTCGCGCTGTGGGAGATCAACGAGGCGTTCGCCTCGGTGCCGATCGCGGCGTGCCGCGAGTACGGCATCGACGAGGAGAAGGTGAACTTCTCCGGCAGCGGCTGCAGCCTCGGCCACCCCATCGCGGCCTCGGGCGCGCGCATGGTGACCACGCTGGTCTACGAGCTGGCCCGCCGTGGCGGCGGCATCGGCGTCGCGGCCATGTGCGCGGGTGGTGGCCAGGGCGGCGCCGTGGTGATCGAGGTCTAGCGGCGATCGCGAGCGCGGCGGAGCCGGGCGATGGGGGCACCTCCCGCTTGCGGGGGACGGGTCGCCGCCGTCGGGTCAGCGGCGATCGCGAGCGCGGCGATCAGTTGCAGTACGTGTAGCCGATGAATTGCGTTCCGCGCGTGTCGCCGCTCGAGTAGTTGGCGAAGTGCACCGCCGGTTCCCCGTTGTACTGGGTGTTCATCTTCTGCACGGTCGGCGGGGGAACACCTTTGGGAAAGGCCAGGATCATGTCGGCGAAGATGTTCAAGCCGACCTGGCAGATGGCCTCGCGCCGCGGCGGCTGTGGATTCCACGCGTGGACGATTACGGGCTCGGTGAGTTGATACCCGGCCGCGCAATTCGGATCGCAGACCTTGAACACGGCCGTGCCGCTGCCGTCGGCGCCCTGTTGGCCCCACGAACTCCACGACATGTCTTGCAGCGCAACGGCGACGCTCGCGCAGCCCAGCACGTTGAGCCGCTTAGGCCGTTCGACGGGCGGAACGGACAGGTTGTAGCAGCCCGGGATCGCGAAGCTCTGCGGCGGTCCCGGCTGGGCGGTGGGTGGCTTGACGCCCTGGTCACCCTGGGTCAGCTTCAGCACCACGAAGGTGAGGATGCCGCCCAGCGCGACCGCCGACACGATCCCGATCACAACCAGACGCCCCCGCGTACTGCGCCCCAGCCGACCCAACAA
>NZ_LZIX01000264.1:0-1890 GCF_001666955.1 Mycobacterium sp. E735
CCACACGCCCCGCACCAATTCACCGGCGCACCCGCCTGGAACCAACCCCCACCCAAACGACGCAACCCCTGGCCCATCATCGCCGGCGTCGCCGCACTGGTCGTCGTCCTCGTCGTCGCCGCGGTCGCCATCGCGATGGTGATGGGCGGCGACGACAGCAACTCGCAGGCCAACCGGACCTCGACCTCGACGACCACGACGACCAGCAGAACGGTCACCACGACCACGACGAGTAGGGCCCCGAACCCGCAGAGCAAGCTGATGAGCGTGCTGCCCGCCGGATATCCCAGTGGCGCTTGCACCCCTGCCACCCCGAAGGCCAACAGCATTTGGGTGAACGCGTTGGCCATGGTCGACTGCGACCAGAACACCAACCAGGGCGGCCCTTCCCGCGCCGTCTACGGGTTGTTCGCCAATGCCGATCTGCTCAAGAAGGCGTTCGACGACGACGTCGCCGCCGTACAGTTGCTCAACTGTCCGGGGGCCGGTCCGTCACCGGACGGCTGGCACCACGACAGCACCCCGACGGTGACCGCCGGCTCGATCGCGTGCGGCACCTACAAGAACCACCCGAACGTCATCTGGACCAACGACGCCAAACTCCTGCTCTGTGACGCCTACGGTGATCCTCCCGCCCTCGAAGACCTGCATACGTGGTGGACGAACTACGGCGGCTGACTTGATGTGCTGTGGTGGTTGGGTGACAAGGATCAGCGATGAGTGATGAGCAGGCCTCGCGGGTGGGCACGGATTTCGGGCCCTATCACCTGAAGCGGCTGTTGGGCCGGGGTGGGATGGGCGAGGTCTATGAGGCCGAGCACACCGTCAAAGAGTGGACGGTCGCGGTCAAGCTGCTCTCGGAGACCTTCAGCAAGGACCCGGTGTTTCGGGAGCGGATGAAACGCGAAGCCCGCACCGCCGGTCGTTTGCAGGAACCGCACGTGGTGCCCATCCATGACTACGGCGAAATCGACGGGCAGATGTTTTTGGAGATGCGCCTGGTCGAGGGCACCGACTTAGACAGCGTGCTCAAACGCTTCGGCCCGCTGGCCCCGCCGCGCGCGGTGGCCATCATCACCCAGATCGCCTCGGCGTTGGATGCCGCCCATGCCGCCGGGGTGATGCACCGCGACGTCAAACCGCAAAACATTCTGGTCACCCGCGATGATTTCGCCTATCTGGTGGACTTCGGCATCGCCAGCGCGACCACCGATGAAAAGCTCACCCAGTTGGGCACCGCGGTCGAGACGTGGAAATACATGGCCCCGGAACGCTTTTCCAACGCCGAAGTCACCTACCGCGCCGACATCTACGCCCTGGCCTGCGTGCTCTACGAATGCCTCACCGGCTCACCGCCGTATCGGGCCGACAGCGTCAGTGTCCTCGTCACCGCGCACATGATGGATCCGATTCCTCAGCCGACCGCGTTGCGGCCCGGGATTCCCAAGGCTTTCGATGCGGTGATCGCCCGCGGGATGGCCAAGAAACCCGCCGACCGCTACGCCAGCGCCGGCGACCTGGCCCTGGCCGCCCACGAAGCGCTCAGCGACCCCGACCAAGACCACGCCGCGACCATCTTGCGCCGCAGCCAAGAAGCCACCCTGCCCGGCACCGTCACGCTCGGCCCGCAGCCCACGCTCGCGGACACGGCGATGGCGCCGCTACCGACCCCGGCCGCGAGCACGCCGCCGCCCAATCCCCCGCCCGGCTCCACCCCGGTGCCCGCGCAGGGCGCCCCGGCCTGGCGGCCCGAAAGCGGCCCCATCCCGGCCGCCGCCCCACCGACGGCCACACCGCCCTATTACCAAGCCCCCGGCCCCAATTGGTGTTGCTCGTCGACCACCACCATGCCCAGGTTGTGGAATTCCACCGCGTCCTGCAACATCACAT
>NZ_LZIX01000265.1:0-10486 GCF_001666955.1 Mycobacterium sp. E735
GTCGTCGGCTGGTGGCTCTACGACATCTTCTACATCACCCCGTTCCTCGCCATCCCCTACCTGCACACCGTCAACCGAGAAATCTTCACCGACTAGCTCAAGGAGCGCCGTCATGACCGCCACATCCGAAGAACGGGAACCGGCAACGGATCTCGAGCCGGGGACCACGCCGTACTACGCGCGCATGCACAAATGGATCAAACGGGCCGTCCTGGTATGCCTGGTGGCGCTCGTCATCGAAGGCGCGTTCACGCTGCCGTTCATGGCGGTCTACTACGGCTACCCCACGCTGAGCCTCACGCAGATCTGCAGCGAACTGCTCAAGATTCGATACTCCAACGACGCTTTGGAGTGCAAGTACCCCTACCCGCCGTTCGGGCCGCCGGAGGGCGCCGAAGGCAAGGCCACCGCGCAGGACGTGTGGGGCATCCAGCCGATACCGAAGTACCACCGGCTCGGGTTCCGCGAACTGGTCAAGATCCACAACGACCGGCTCGCGCGCCACGCCGCCCAACAGCACACGGCGCCGCACCCGTGACCCATCGCGTCGTCCAGTGGACGACGGGCGCCCTCAAAATCGACCGGCGCAAGCCCAACCCGCGCCGCGTCACGGAGTCCCGTTGGAAGCCGATGCTCGGGCTGAGCGGGCCGCTCGATCTCGACATCGAATTCGATGCCTTAGCCGACTCAGCCGAGTCCTAACTTCCCGGGGCCAGTGCGAGCACCCGTATTTCGCCGGTCACGCCGTCGACCTCGACGAGGGCGCCGGGCGGCAACGACTTGGTGGCTCCCTCAACGTCCACCACACAGGGGAAGCCGAATTCGCGGGCCACCACCGCGGCGTGTGACATCGGGCCGCCGAGTTCGGTCACCACTGCGGCGGCGTAGCAGAAAGCCGCGGTGTAGCCGACGTCGGTGACCTCCGCGACGAGGATTTCGCCGGGCTGCAGGTCGTCGATCGTTTCGGGCCGCACGATACGCACCCGGCCGCGAACCTTCCCCCCGCACACGCCGACCCCGCGCAGAGTTTCTCCGCTGGCGAGAGCCGCAGGCGTCGTCGTGGTTGGCTGCCAGCTCCCGCTGAACACCGTCGGCGGAACCACGGCGGCCAGCCGGCGTTGTTCGGCACGGCGCCGGGCCACCAGCGCCCCGACATCCGCGGGAAGCGCATCGAGCTCGTCGACGAGCAGGTAGAACACATCATCGGCGATGTCGAAAATTCCGGCCTCGACCAACCTCCGGCCGTACTCGCGCATCAGGTTTCGTAGCACCCAGTTGGCTCGCACCACTTTATCGCGACGGACTTCGCGGTCGCGCAGCTGGTGTGCTGCCAGCTGCGCAACGGGCTTGGCGTGCAGTGGAATACGAGGACGCTGCGGCTGAGGTGCCGGAGGGGCGCTCATCGCTTTCGTCACCATCCGGACGAGCAACTCGGGATCATCCGAGTAGCTGATCGAGAGCATCTCGAGTTCGGCGGGCCCGCGATGCCCGATCAGCGCCAGCTCGGCCGCTACGGCGGCGTGAAACTCCGGCGCCTCGACGGCGAGTTTGTCCAGCCGCTCCCCCGGTTCGGCGAGCAACGCTGTCACTTTCGGATCGCGCTGTGCGGCGACCGCCAACCGCTGCATTGCCTCGACCGATCGCGCACTGACCAATTCGGGGCCCGCCGGCGCGGCGGTATCTCGTCCACACAAACCGCGCAGCAGGACGTTGAACGCCGCGCACAGCATGAACGACGCCGACGCCAGCACCCAGCCGTGCACCACCTCGTCGCGCGCCAACGTGATCAGACTCAGCAGCCGACGATCGTCCAGGCGGGCGACGTCGTCGGCCAGACGTTCCAGCCGATCGACGTCGGCGACGAACTCGTGGGTGTCCTTCGACGAGCCCGCCGACAGGCCGATGAGGTTGACGCCGAAGACCCCGATGTTGCGAATGGTCCTCAGTTGCTTGCGGATCCGGCCGATATCCGAGCGCGCACGCTCCGCACCGAAGATCGGCAACGATGCCATGCTGGGTCCGAAGAATCCGCTGTTGCTGACGATGGTCGTGGGCTTGGCAAACGGTACGGTTTCGGCCATGTAATGCGCCGACGTGATGGCCCCGTAGAGCCGGTGGGCGAAGACGGCGACGGTTCGCGTGGCGATTTCGCGCTGGACGACGCCGCCGGGGCGCAGCCGCTCGGCGATTGCCACGCCGCCGGCGCGCAACCCGCGCACGGTCGCCGAGGCCGAAGCGGGCGAGAACGGGCCGGGCAGCGCCTCCGACAGGTTGGTGGCCAGAAACGTCGGAAAGCGCGGATCGATCGGGGTATCGAATTCCCCGTTGTCACCGGCGGGACCGGCCCAATCGGGCTTCACCCCGTCCTCAGTCGGCGCATCGACGGACGGAAGGTCGCCGATGGTGGCCATCCGCCACGGTAGTGACACCACCCGCTTGCCCACCGTGACGCGGCCGCGCACCGCGAGCGAGAAATCTTCGACACATTCACTGGAGTTCCAGGCCGGCCGGAACCCCCACTGCTCACGCAGCCGCGCGGTATCCATGAACGCGGCGCCGTGCACCAGTTCCAACTCGGCCAGTTCGAAGCCCAACCGCATGACGGGGCGTCCGAGCGCAGCGGCGATCCGGCGGAACGTCAGCTCGCCCGGAGCGGCGAGATTGACTGGACCGCTGCCGATTTCGTCGTCGACGATCGCCCGGTGAAATAACCGAAGGGCGTCGTCGGGGTGGACCACCTGCATCAGGCGGTCGGCCGATCCATCCGGGAATACCGGCAGCGCCAGCAGCCGGCGCACCCAGTTGTCCACGCTTCGGCCGAGGATCAGCGCGGAGCGGATCGCGACCCACTCCAGGTCCGAATCCTCGAGCATCTGCTCGACCATTGCCTTGTGCCGGCCGTCGTCGCCGATCGGCGTTCTCTCGTCGTGCTCGGTCTTCGGTGCGTCCCCGCCGCCGTAAACATGGGCCGACGATGCGAAGACGATCCTTCTGGCCCGGGTCTCGGCCATCGCCGCCAGCACATTGCGGGTGCCGTCGATGTTGACCTGCCGGCTGATTCGGTCGTCGTGTCCGGGACTCGTTGCCCACGCGCAGTGGACGACAACGTCCGCGCCGGCCAAGGCGCGGGTGACCGTGTCGGTGTCCCGGATGTCGGCCACGACGAATTCGGCCGCACTGGGCCAGCTTTCGGTCCGGTGCCGGGCTATCCCGGTGACATCGTGGCCCTGGCTGAGCAAGCGGGCGGTGAGGCCGCGGCCGAGCACACCGCTGGCCCCGGTGATCGCGACTCTCACTGATTGCCCTTGCGCAGACCCATGGCTACTCGTCGTCGTCCATCAGCGCCGCGTTGACGAGATCCTCGAGATCCATGTCCGCGATGTCCTTCTCCGAGGTCGCCGCGGCGGCCGGCGACTGTCCGTCCCCCCGACCGCCGTCGGCCTCGTTCGCCAACGCGAGCAACAGCTCCAGCACCCCGGCCTGCCGCAGGCGCTTGACCGGAATCGAACCCACGGCGCGCTGGATCTCGGCCTCACCCGGCGCGGCGGCGGGCGTCTGCTGCTCGGCCGCGCCGACAAGTTCGCGGTGCATGTAACCGGCCAGGGCGGCGGAGTTCGGGTAATCGAAGATCAGCGTGGGTGACAACGCCAGGCCGGTAGCGGATTTCAGCCGGTTGCGCATTTCGACCGCGGTCAGCGAGTCGAAACCCAATTCCTGGAATGCGCGGTCGGGGTCGATCGACTCCGGGCTGGAGTTGCCGAGCACGGTGGCGATGTTGGCCCGCACCAAGTCCAGCAGAACCGCCTGCTGCTCGTCCTCCGGAAGCCCTTCGAGGCGCTGCAGCAGAGCGGATTTCGACTTCGCCGCGGCCAGCGAATCGTCGACCTGACGCCGGGTCGGCGCGTTGATCAGATCGACGAACATCGGCGGCAGCGTCCCGCTATCGAACTTGACCCGCAACGCGGCGAGGTCGATGTGGGCGGGCAACAGGAACGGCTCGTCGACGATGAGCGCGGTGTCCATCAATTCCAGTGCCTCATCGGACGACATCGCGACGATTCCGTCGCGGCCGAACCGGGCACGGTCGGCCGCACCGAGCGCGCCGGTCATGGCGCTGGCCTGATCCCACAACCCCCACGCCAGCGACATCGCCGGCAGGCCATGGTTGCGCCGGTGCACGGCCAGTCCATCCAGGAACGAGTTGGCCGCCGCGTAGTTGGCCTGACCCGACGCTCCCGCCAAACCCGCCATCGACGAAAACATCACGAACGCAGACACATCCAGGTCGCGGGTCAGCTCGTGCAGGTTCCATGCGGCATCGACCTTGGCCCGCAACACCGACGCCACCCGCTCCGGGGTGAGCGACGAGATCACCGCGTCGTCGAGTACACCGGCCGCGTGGATCACACCCGACAGCGGCCGGTGCACCGGAATGTCGGCGATCACCTTGGCCAGCGCCTCGCGGTCGGCGGCGTCACAGGCCACCACCTGCACCTGCGCACCGGCGGCGTTGAGTTCCGTCACCAGTTCGGCGGCGCCCGGCGCGTCGAGACCACGCCGGCTGACCAGCACCAGGTTCCGCGCGTCGTGGCGCCTGACCACGTGGCGGGCCAGGGCCGAACCCGCCATCCCGGTGGCACCGGTGATCATGACGGTGCCCGCCGCCCAGGCGTCCGGCATGGTCATGACGACCTTGCCCACGTGGCGGGCCTGGCTCAAATACCGCAATGCCGCCGGTGCGCGTCGTACGTCAAACCTGGTTACCGGCAACGGCCGCAGCACGTCATCACCGAACATCGCGGTCAGTTCGTCGAGTATCTGCGCGATGCGGTCCGGCCCGGCCTCGAACAGGTCGAAGGCGCGATAGCGCACACCGGCGTGTGCCTGGGCCACCGCCTCGGGGTCGCGCATGTCGGTCTTGCCCATCTCCAGGAACGCGCCGCCGGGGGCGACGAGTCGCAGGGAGGCGTCGACGAAGTCGCCGGACAGCGAGTCCAGCACCAGGTCCATGCCGCGCCCGCCGGTGACCGCCCGGAACTTCTCCTCGAAGTCCAGGCTGCGGGAGTCCGAGATGTGGTCCTCGTCAAAGCCCATGGCGCGCAGGGTGTCCCACTTGCCCCGGCTGGCGGTCGCGAAGACTTCGAGGCCCAGGTGGCGGGCCAGCTGCACCGCGGCCATTCCCACCCCACCGGCGGCGGCGTGCACCAGCACCCGCTGGCCCCGTTTGGCGGCGGCCAGGTCCACCAGCGCGTAGAAGGCGGTGGCGAATACCACCGTGGTGGTGGCGGCCGCGGTGTGCGACCACCCGGCCGGCATCTTGGCGAGCAGGCGCTGGTCGGTCCTGCCGATCGTGCCGGTGCCATCGGGGAACAGACCCATCACCCGGTCGCCGACCGCGAAACGCCCGCTGCCCGGCCCAGTTTCGATGACCACACCAGAGGCCTCGATGCCCATGACGGCATCCGGGTCCGGGTAGAGCCCCAGCGCGATCATCACGTCGCGGAAGTTGGCGGCCAGGGCCGACAGGGCGACCCGAACCTGCCCGGGCGCCAGCGGGGCGTCGGCGTCCGGGATCCGTTCCAGCCGCAGATTCTCGAACGTGCCGTAACTGCTCATGCCGAGTCGCCACGGCCCGTCGGCCGGGGGCACCAGCAGGCCGCCGACTGCGCGAGTGCCATGCACCCGCGCGGTGTACACCGCCCCGTCGCGCAGCAATACCTGCGGCTCGCCGACCGACAACGCCGCTCCGACGGACTCGTCGTCCAACCGGGCATCGGTGTCGACGAGCACGATGCGACCGGGGTGTTCGGTTTGCGCCGAGCGCACCAGTCCCCACACCGCCGCGCCCGCAAGATCGGTGACGTCCTCCCCCGGCAACGCCATCGCGCCGCGGGTCGCCACGACCAGGGTGCCCGCGCCGTCGCGGGCCAGCCAGGACTGCAGCACCGGCAGGACCGCGCGCGTGGCCGCGTAGACATCGGCCACGACATCGTCGACCACCGGCGCCGATTCGAAGACGACCGCCGACGGCTGCGTCTCGGGACCATCTGATTCCGTTGCGCCCCAGAGTGATACCGTCACAGGCTGCACCGACGTCGACCGCTGGGCCGACCAGATGACCTCGAAGAGCCGGTCGGGTCCCGAACTCGAGACCGCCGCCAGCAGCTGCTGGTCGGTCACCGGCCGGGCCACCATCGACGCCACCGAGAGCACCGGCAGCCCCAACCCGTCGGCAAGTTCGATCGACACCGCCGAATCACTCACCGGCACGATCCGTGCGCGCACCGCCGTCGCGCCCGCGGCGTGCAGCGAGACCCGCTGCCAGGAGAATGGCACCAACATCGAACCTTCGGGGAGTTCGTCGCCGTCGGACGCCAAGATCACCGCGTGCAGGGCCGCGTCGAGCATAACCGGGTGGACGCCGAACCCGGCCGCCGAAACCCCCGTGTCCGCGGGCAGGGTCACTTCCGCGAAGACTTCGTCGCCGCGACGCCACATCGAGGTCAGGCCGCGGAACGCGGGGCCGTAGCCGTATCCGCGCTCGGCGAGGCGCTCATAGCCGTCGCCGACGTCGACCGCGGTGGCACCCATCGGTGGCCACACCGACAGGTCCGCGCTCGGCTGCACCTCGCCCGCACGCAGGACGCCCTCGGCGTGCAACGACCAGCCCGAACCCACGTCAGCGCGCGAAAAGACCGACACCGCACGGGCACCCGATTCGTCAGCGCCGCCGACGACGACCTGCACCGCGACCGATCCGGAGCCCGGCAACACCAGCGGCGCCGCCAGATTCAGCTCGTCGACAACGCCGCAGCCCACCTCGTCGCCGGCGCGGATCGCGAGCTCCACGAATCCAGCGCCGGGGAACAGCACCACGCCGCCGACGGCGTGATCCGCCAGCCAGCCCTGCGCACTGGGCGACAACCGGCCCGTCAGTACCACCCCGCCGGACGCCGGCAGTTCCACCACCGCACCGAGCAGGGCGTGCTCGCCGGGCGCGAGCCCCAAACCCGCGGCGTCGACCGTGGCTCCGGCGCCGGAGAGCCAGAACCGCCGGCGCTCGAACGCGTAGGTGGGCAATTCCACGAAATTGGCTTTGCCGATGGCGCGGCGCCAGTCCACGTCCATCCCGGCGACGAATCCCTGCGCGACCGCGTTGGTCAGGGCCAGCGGCTCCGGGCGGTCTTTGCGTAGCGCCGACATGGTGATCACCGGAGCGTCGGGAAGCGATTCTTCGATCGATGCCGTCAACCCGCTGCTGGGACCGACCTCGAGGAAGCGGTTTGCGCCGGCCGAATGCACGAAGCGCACGCTGTCGGCGAACCGCACGGCTTCGCGGATGTGCCGTTTCCAATAGGCCGCCGAAGCGAAGTCGTCGGCCGCCAGCTGTCCGGTGAGGTTCGACACGATCGGTATCGTCGGGCTGCCGATTGCGAGACCGGCGGCGACCGTGCCGAATTCGTCGACCATCGGATCCATCAACGGCGAGTGGAACGCGTGGGACACCGCCAACTGGTGGACACGGCGCCCGTCGGCCCGGAGTTGGCCCGCAATCGCGGACACCTTGTCCTCGACCCCCGAAATGACCACCGACATCGGCCCGTTGACCGCGGCGATGCCGACCCCGGGCACCAGCAGCGGTCGCACCTCATCCTCGGTGGCCTGCACGGCGATCATCGCCCCACCCTCGGGCAGGGCCTGCATGAAACGGCCGCGAGCGGCGACCAGCACCGCCGCGTTTTCCAGCGACAAGACGCCGGCGACGTGCGCGGCCGACAGCTCACCAATCGAGTGGCCCAGCACGAAGTCGGGATGGATGCCCCAGGATTCGAGCAACCGGAACAGGGCGACTTCCACCGCGAACAACGCCGGCTGGGCGAATTCGGTGGTGTTCAAGAGATTTTCGTCGTGGCCCCACATGACTTCGCGCAACGGCCGCAGCAAATGCCGGTCCAACTCGGCCACGACGGTGTTGAACGCCTCGGCGAACACCGGGTAGGCGGCGTGCAAACCCATGCCCATGCCGAGAATTTGGGCGCCCTGGCCGGGGAAGACGAAGACGGTCTTGCCGCCGGGCGTGACCGTGCCCTGGACGACCGCTCCGAGTTCACCGGCGGCCAACTCATCGAGGCCGGCCAGCAACAGCTCGCGATCACCACCCACAACGACGGCGCGATGCTCGAAGTTCGACCGGCCAGCCAACGACCACGCCACATCACCGGCGTCGAGGTCGCCGCGCTGGCGTACGTGCTCGGCCAGCCGTGCGGCCTGGGAACCCAACGCCGACAACGACTTCGCGGATACCACCCACGGAACGAGCGGCGCCGTGGCGCGTTCGGCAACCGGCGCGGCGCCGACGGGCGCGGACTCGATGATCACGTGCGCGTTGGTGCCGCTGATGCCGAATGACGACACGCCGGCCCGCCGCGGATGATCGGCCGTCCAGGGCTGCGACTCGGTCAGCAGCGCCACCGAACCCATCGACCAGTCGACGTGCGGGCTGGGTTCGTCGACGTGCAGCGTCGCCGGCAGCAGGTCGTGGCGCATCGCCAGCACCATCTTGATCACGCCGGCCACGCCGGCGGCGGCCTGCGTGTGACCGATGTTCGACTTGATCGAGCCCAGCAGGAGCGGTTCGGCACGGCCCTGCCCGTAAGTGGCCAACAACGCCTGGGCCTCAATGGGATCGCCCAACGTGGTCCCCGTGCCGTGGCCTTCGACGACGTCGACGTCGGCCGCGGACAGGCCGGCGTTGGCCAGCGCGGCGCGCACCACCCGCTGCTGGGACGGGCCGTTGGGCGCGGTGAGGCCGTTGGAGGCGCCGTCCTGGTTGATCGCCGAACCGCGGACCACCGCCAGCACCGGGTGCCCGAGCCGCTGCGCATCCGACAACCGCTCGACCACCAGCATGCCGCCGCCCTCGGAGAATCCGGTGCCGTCGGCGGCCCCGGCGTACGCCTTGCATCGGCCGTCGGCGGAAAGCCCGCGCATGCGGCTGAATTCCACGAAGATGTCGGGTGTGGCGTTCACGGTGACGCCGCCGGCGAGCGCCAGGTCGCATTCGCCCGAGCGCAGGGACTGCGCCGCCATGTGCAGCGCCACCAGCGACGAGGAACACGCCGTGTCCACCGACACCGCCGGGCCCTCCAGGCCCAGGGCGTACGACACCCGGCCCGACGCCACGCTCGACGACTGCCCGGTCAGGCGGAAGCCCTCCGCGGCCGGGGCGGCGCCCATGCCATAGCCCTGCGTGTAGACCCCGGCGAAGACGCCGGTCGCGCTGCCCCGCAACGCGCCGGGTTCGATTCCGGCCCGCTCCAAGGCTTCCCAGGACAGCTCGAGGAACATCCGCTGCTGCGGGTCCATCGCCAGCGCCTCGCTGGGCGCGATACCGAAGAAGGCGGGGTCGAAGTCCGCGACGCCCTCGACGAACCCGCCGGTGCGGGTGTAACACGTGCCAGGGACGTCGGGGTCCGGGTTGTAGATGCCGGCCAGGTCCCAGCCGCGGTCGGTGGGGAAGTCCGAGAGCACGTCACGCTGCTCGACGAGCATCCGCCACAGATCGTCGGGGGAAGTGACCCCGCCCGGATACCGGCACGCCATGCCGACGATCACGATCGGGTCGTCGCCGGCGGCACGGACGGCCGGGGCGGGCGCGACTTCCTGCGGCACTCCCGCGAGTTCGCCCCGAATGTAACCCGCGAGGCCGTTCGGTGTCGGGTAGTCGAAGATGAGGGTGGGTGAAAGGGCAAGCCCGGTCGCGGTTTTCAGCCGGTTGCGCATTTCGACCGCGGTCAGCGAGTCGAAGCCCAAGTCCTGGAACGCCTTGTCCGGGTCGATCGCCTCCGGTGTGGTGTTGCCCAACACGGTGGCGATGTGCGCGCGGACCAGGTCCAGCAGCACGGCGTGTTGTTCGGGTTCGGTCAGGCCGTGCAGCCGATGCGCCAAGGCCGATTTCGATTTGGCGGCGGCCAGTGAGTCGTCGACCTGACGCCGCGCGGGCGCGTTGACCAGTTCGGCGAACATGGGTGGCACTGCGGTGGCGTGGGCGCGCAGCGCGTTCAGGTCGATGCGGGCGGGCGCGAGGAACGGCTCGTCGACGATCAGGGCGGCGTCGAACAATTCCATCGCCTCGTCCGACGACAGAGCCAGGATCCCGTCGCGACCGAGCCGGGCGATGTCGGCGGCGTCCAGCCCACCGGTCATGGCGCTGGCCTGATCCCACAGTCCCCAGCCCAGCGAGATCGCGGGCAACCCGAGAGCCCGGCGGTGCGCGGCCAGCCCGTCGAGGAACGAGTTGGCCGCCGCGTAGTTGGCCTGGCCCGACGACCCCACCAGCCCGGCCATCGACGAAAACATCACGAACGCAGCGAGATCGAGGTCGCGGGTGAGCTCGTGCAGATTCCAGGCCGCATCGACCTTGGCGCGCAACACCGCGTCCACTCGCTCAGCGGTCAAGGATGTGACGACCGCGTCGTCGAGCACG
>NZ_LZIX01000266.1:0-21962 GCF_001666955.1 Mycobacterium sp. E735
CCCACCGAGGCTTTCAGGCAGATGCACCGCGTGAAATCCGTTCCCGACGAAGGCCTCCCACCACTGGGGCGGGCGCCTGATCGACGCCGCGTGCGTCCTGGAGGCGGCGGGCAAGGCGCTGTTGCCCGGCCCGCTGCTGCCGACGGTCGCCGCGGGAGCCGTCGCCCTGCTGGCCGACCCCACACCTGCCGCCGAGGCGCTGGTGCGCAACCTGGCCGCGGGCCTCATCGCGGCGGCGGTGCTCCCCGACGACGGTGACTTCAGCGCGCGCGCCGACGATGGCGGATGGGTGGTCACCGGCACGTCCGAGGTCACCGCGGGCGTGTGCGCTGCGCGCACCATCCTCATCGCCGCGCGCACGGAGAACGACACCGTGGTCTGGGTCGCCGCCGACACCGAGAACCCTGCGGCGACAACCGAACCCGTGAACGGCACCGACCTGATCTCCGACGCCGGCATCGTGCGGCTCGCCGATTACCGCGCAGGCGGCACGGAGGTGCTCACCGGGATCGACCCCGACCGTGCGCGGTGCGTCACGTTGGGTCTGCTGGCCAGCGCGACCGCCGGCATCGTGCAGTGGTGCGTCGAGGCGGTCACGGCGCACCTGCGCATCCGCGAACAATTCGGCAAGGTGATCGGAACTTTCCAGGCGTTGCAGCACAACGCCGCGATGTTGCTGGTCAGCAGCGAGCTGGCCACCGCGGCGGCCTGGGACGCGGTGCGGGCCGCGGACGAGGCCATCGACCAGCACCGCATGGCCGCCGCCGGTGCGGCGGTGATCGCGATCGCCCCGGTGCCCGACCTCGTCCTCGACGCGTTGACCATGTTCGGCGCCATCGGCTTCACTTGGGAACACGACCTGCACCTGTACTGGCGGCGCGCGATCAGTCTTGCGGCATCGATTGGTCCGGCCAATCGCTGGGCCCGGCACCTGGGGCAGCTGACGTGCACCCGGCAACGGGACATGTCGGTCGACCTGGGCGACGCGGAAGCGCCGTTCCGTTCCTGGGTGGCCGAGACCCTTGACGCCGCAATGCAGTTGCGCAACGACACACCCGCACCGCACGGCGACTACCCGGACCAGGCCTCCGGACCCCAGCGCACGTTGCTGGCCGATGCCGGCCTGATCGCGCCGCATTGGCCCGCGCCGTGGGGAATCGATGCGGGTCCCCTCAAACAGCTCATCATCGACGAGGAGTTCGTCAAGCGGCCCGGGCTGGTCCGGCCGTCGCTGAACATCGCCGAGTGGATCCTGCCCTCGGTGCTGGCAGCCGCACCAGAAGACTTGCAGGAAAAGCTGATTCCGCCGACCCAACGCGGCGAGATTCACTGGTGCCAGCTGTTCAGCGAGCCGGGCGCGGGCTCGGACCTGGCGTCGCTGGCCACCCGGGCAACCAAGGTCGACGGCGGTTGGCGGATCAACGGCCACAAGATCTGGACGTCGTTGGCGCAGTACGCAGACCTTGGCGCCCTGCTGGCGCGCACCGATCCCGAAGCGAGCAAGCACCGTGGCATCGGCTACTTCATCCTGGATATGCGGTCGCCCGGCATTGAAATCCAGCCGATCAAGACGGCCACCGGGCAGGCGCACTTCAACGAGGTATTCCTCAACGACGTGTTCGTCCCCGGCGAGATGTTGCTGGGCGCCCCCAGTGACGGCTGGAACCTGGCGATCGCGACCATGGCCGAAGAACGCTCCGCCATAAGCGGTTACGTGAAGTTCGACCGGGCCGCCGCGCTGCGCCGACTGGCGGCCGAACCTGGGCCGGACCGCGACGACGCGCTGCGCGCGCTCGGCGAACTCGACGCGTACACGAACGCCATCAAGGCGCTGGGGGTGCGGGAGACCATCCGGCTGCTCGACGGCCAGGCGTCGGGTCCGGCGTCCAGCATCGCCAAGGTGGCGATGAACGAGTTACTACGCAGAACGTTCGAGGCCACCCTGCGATTGACCGGGCGCGCGGCGATGATGGCCGACGCCGACCCCGACATCGTGGAGCGGTACCTGCACCTGCCCGCCGAGCTGATCGGCGGAGGAACCCGGGAGATTCAGCTGAACATCATTGCCCAGATGATCCTCGGACTACCTCGAAAGTAGGACCCGCCCATGGGATTACGCGGAGAAGCTGCGATCGTCGGCTATGTCGAGCTCCCGCCCGAACGGCTCAACAAGGCCTCGCTCGCGCCGTTCGCGATCGAACAATGGGCGGAGCTGTCCGCGGCCGCCCTCGCGGATGCCGGGCTGCCCGGCGACGTCGTCAACGGAATCGTGGCGTCGCACCTGGCGGAGTCGGAGATTTTCGTTCCGTCGACCATCGCCGAATACCTCGGTGTCGGGGCGCGATTCGCCGAACACGTGGACCTTGGCGGCGCCAGCGCCGCGGCCATGGTCTGGCGGGCAGCTGCGGCGATCGAACTGGGCATCTGTGACGCGGTGTTGTGTGCGCTGCCGGCCCGCTACATCACCCCGTCATCGAAGAAGAAGCCCAGGCCCATGGTCGACGCGATGTTCTTCGGCTCGTCGAGCAACCAATACGGCTCTCCCCAGGCCGAATTCGAGATTCCCTACGGCAACCTCGGCCAGAACGGACCCTATGGCCAGGTTGCCCAGCGCTACGCGGCCGTCTACGGCTACGACGAGCGGGCGATGGCCAAGATCGTCGTCGACCAGCGGTTCAACGCCAACCACACCGAGGGCGCGATCTGGAAGGACAAACCACTCACGGTCGACGACGTCCTGGCCAGCCCGGTGATCGCCGACCCGCTGCACATGCTGGAGATCGTCATGCCGTGCGTCGGGGGCGCGGCGGTCGTCGTCGCCAACACCGATCTCGCCCGACGGGCGCGCCACCGCCCGGTGTGGATCAAGGGATTCGGCGAGCATGTGCCGTTCAAGACCCCGACCTATGCGAAGGACCTGCTGCACACCCCGATCGCCGAAGCCGCCGACACCGCGTTCGCCATGACGCAGCTGAGCCGCGAGCAGATGGACATGGTGTCGATCTATGACTGCTACACCATCACCGTGCTGCTGTCGCTGGAGGACGCGGGGTTCTGCGAGAAGGGCAAGGGCATGGAGTTCGTCGCCAACCATGACCTGACCTTCCGCGGCGACTTTCCGCTAAACACCGCGGGCGGGCAACTGGGGTTCGGCCAGGCCGGGCTGGCCGGCGGCATGCACCACGTCTGCGACGCCACCCGACAGATCATGGGCCGGGCGGGCGCGGCGCAGGTCGCCGACTGCGACCGCGCCTTCGTTTCCGGCAACGGCGGGATTCTGTCGGAACAGACCACACTGATCCTCGAGGGGGACTGATCGGACATGACCACCTTCGAACGCCCGATGCCCGTCAAAACCCCTACCAGCGCGCCGTTTTGGGATGCGCTGGCGCAGCATCGCATCGTCATCCAGTACTCGCCGTCGCTGGGAAGCTACGTGTTCTACCCGCGGGTGCGCGCGCCGCGCACGCTAGCCGACGATCTGGAATGGCGTGAGATCTCCGGCATGGGAACGTTGTATTCCTACACCGTCGCGCGCCGACCGGTCAGCCCGCACTTCGCCGACGCCGTCCCGCAGCTGCTGGCCATCGTCGAATGGGACGAGGGGCCAAGGTTTTCCACCGAGATCGTCAACGTCGATCCCGCGGTTCTCAGGGTTGGCATGCGCGTGCGGCCGGTGTTCTTCGACTACCCGGAGCACGACGTCACGATGCTGCGTTACGCGCCGGCCGGTTGAGGTGCGTACCGGCACCGCCAGCCCTTGAGTAGCTTGGCGATTCGGGAGCCTCTGGATCGGGCGGCGCGTCCATAGCTGCTGTGTCGGCCAATGACGACCATGGGCGATAGCGGCGACGCGACCGGCCGCGGCGGGCTTCTGCGCGATCACGCGAACCTGTCGGGCTGCTTGGAAAGCGCTGCGAGAGCCATGTGTGGCGCGTCCGTCCGACTACGATGAGCCGAAAGTTGTTCAACGGGAGGTATGTGGTGCATCTCCGGCCGACCGGGCGGTCACAACCTGAACCGGCGGTCGGCGGCGAGAATTCGCAAATGAAGGCCGGAATGGGAGTGCTGGTCGTCCTCGTCGTCAGCGCCATGATCACCTCGATAGTGCTCTACATCGATGGCGCCGGATATCGCCGAGTTTCAACCGATGGATCATCGACCCGAAGTGGGACGGTCGTGACGCTGAACATCGAAAGCGTCCAGTCGGACTACAGCGTGCTTCGGGGCAACCTAGTGGTTTCGCCCGGATCCATGCTGCTCGATCCGGCCACCACCAGCCTCAAGCAAGACCTCACCGTCGAGGTGACCTCTGTCGCGACGCCAGTCAAGCGCACCTGGTTGAAGGGTGCACTGCCCGGCGTGTTCCCGGTCCCGCTGACCTTGTCACGCGACACTGAACGGTGGCCGTTCGACCGTTACTACACCGGGCCGATCACGGTGGAACTGTTTGTCGGCGCTATGCAAACACCCGAACGCGCCAGGGTGATGATCGTTGACCGGTTGCCCGGGTGGAAGATTCACGCGGCCGGACCGGACCAAGCCAGACCATTCGCGCCCTACGAGGTGACCATGGAACGCTCGGCGAGCACCATGGTGTTCGCGATGATCATTCTGTGCATCCTTCTCGCGATCGCGGGGGCAGGGGTCTTCGTCGCGGTCCAGACACTGCGGGACCGACGAAAGTTTCAGTCGCCCATGGTGGCCTGGTACGCGGCGATGCTGTTTGCGGTGGTTCCGCTGAGAAACGCCCTCCCCGGCTCGCCGGCGTTCGGAAGCTGGATCGATATGACCATCGTTTTGTGGGTGCTTGTTGCCCTGGTGGTCTCGATGCTGCTGTACATCGCGTCGTGGTGGCGGCATTTGCGCCCACATTCGGACCGCGAGACTCAGCCCGAGCATTGGGCAACCGAGGGCGCCGCGCCTCCCCGTTAGCGCGCTGCCGGCCGTGCCGATCGGCCGTTGGACCAGCCGACAGCGCGTGATCACGCATGAGCGCCGGACGATAAGTGACTAATAGTCGCCTTGGTTCACGCGATGGAGCCGCCATGGAGGGGCGGAGCAGAGGGCAGGCTTGCCCAGTCAGACGTTGGAGCGCAAGCCGTTAGGCACGGAGCCGCGGCCAGAGCGCAGTGTTGACACTGTGATCGAGGCCATTATCTACTAGTCACTGTCTCGGTGAGGAGTGCGGCATGAACAAGGACGACCTGATCCTGATCAGCGTGGATGACCACATCGCCGAACCCGCCGACATGTTCGACGCGCACGTTCCGGCGAAATACAAGGACCGCGCGCCCCGGGTGGTCATGGAACCCGACGGCGTCCAGCAGTGGTACTACGGCGAGGTCCGCGGGCGGAACATGGGCCTGAATGCCGTGGCGGGCAAGCCGCGGGAGATGTACAACATCGACGCTTCGCGTTACGACGAGATGCGGCCCGGGTGCTTCAACGTGGACGAGCGGGTCCGCGACATGAACGCCGGCGGCCAGCTGGCCGGCCTCAACTTCCCCAACTTCACCGGCTTCTCCGGCCAGGTGCTCAACCAGGGCCCCGACCGCGACATCAACCTGGTGATGATCAAGGCGTACAACGACTGGCACATCGACGAGTGGTGCGCCGCCTACCCGGGCCGATTCATCCCCTGCGGCATCCTGCCGCTGTTCGACGTGGCGGAGGCGGCCAAGGAAGTCGAACGCCTCGCCGACAAGGGTTGCCACGCCGTCACGTTCTCGGAGAACCCAGAGGCGTTGCAGATGCCCAGCATTCACACCAAATACTGGTATCCCTTGTTCGAGGCCGTCTGCGAGAACAAGACCGTCCTGTGCACGCACGTCGGCTCGGCGTCGCGTTCGCCGCAGGTGGCCACCGACGCCCCGCCCAGCGTGCAGATGACGGCCTCGTCGATGATGAGCATGTTCACCTTCACCGAGCTGATCTGGGCCGAATTCTGGGCGGACTTCCCGCAATTGAAGTTCTCGCTGACCGAGGGAGACGTCGGCTGGATCCCGTACTTCCTGTGGCGCGCCGAGCACGTCTACAACCGTCATTCGGGGTGGACGCTGGCCAAGTTCCCGCCCGGTTACAGCGGGCCGGCCGACGTGTTCAAGCGGCACTTCTACACGTGCTTCATCAGCGACAAGGTCGGCGTGCGCAACATGGAGTGGTTCAACGAGGACATGCTGTGCTGGGAGTCCGACTTTCCCCATTCCGACAGCAACTGGCCGTTCGCGCCGGAGGACGTCATCGAGACCATGGGGCATCTCGGCGACAGTGTCATCGACAAGATCACGCACGAAAACGCCATGGCGGCCTACTCATTCGACCCGTTCAAGCACATCCCGAAGGAGCACGCCCGCGCCGGTTACCTCCGCGCCCAGGCCACTGACGTCGACGTGGTGACGCACGTCGGCCGCCGGGCCAGCCAGCGCGACCGCGACGCGTGGACCCGGATGACCCAGTTCGCCCTGCAGTCGCAGGTGACGGCGGAGGCCGCCGGTATTTCGGGGCGCGCCACCACCCTGGGCAACTGAACGTGGCAGCCCGGGCGCCTTTCGCGGACTGGCGCGTGCTGGAGTTGTCGAACGGAATCGCGGTGTCCTACTGCGGCAAGATGTTCGCCGACGCCGGCGCCGACGTGGTGAAAGTCGAATCGGCCCAGGGTGATTCGATGCGCGCCCGGTCGGCCGGCGGTCCGCCCGGAGCCCTGTTCGACTATTTGGCCGCGGGTAAGAAGTCGGTGATCAACGACGGCGGTCCGGAGATCGCCGGCCTGCTGGCCGGTGCCGACATCGTGCTGACCGACCTGACCGACGGCTGGACGCTCGACGGAATCTTGGCCCGCACGGGCCGGTCGGCGGTGGTGGTCGCCGTGACTCCGTTCGGCACGACCGGACCCTACGTGGACGATCGCGTGCTGGCCAACGAGTTCATCCTGCAGGCGCTGTGCGGCTCGACCGCCGGCCGCGGCTGGCCCGAGGACGAACCGGTACAGGCCGGCGGGCAGCTCGGTGAATGGCTGGCGGGCACGTTCGCGGCAGCGGTGGCGGCGGCGACCGCGCGGCATGCCGCGCGAAGCGGCCGCGGGGAGACCATCGACGTCTCGACATACGAGGCGATGGTGATCGCGATGGGCGGCCTGTCCGCCATGTCGGCCAGCGTGCTGGGGGCGGATTCACTGTTGGGGCAACGGAGTCTGGAGCTGCCGTCGATCGTCCCCACCGCCGACGGCCTGGTCGGCTTCTGCACCATCACCGCGCAGCAGTTCCAGGACTTCCTGGTGCTGATCGACCGTGCCGACCTGCTCGACGACGCCGACCTCGCCTCGTTCGACGGGCGCGTCGCCCGCCGCGACGAATTCCTCGACATGGTCACGCGGTGGACTCAGACACGCAGCACGCAGGAGATCGTCGACCTCGCCGTCGCCTTCCGGATACCGGTGGCCCCGATCGCGACGCCCGAAATGTTGCCGGAGATCGACCATTTCGTGGACCGGGGCGTATTCGTCCAATCGGGGGCCGGGGTGTTGCAGCCGAGAGTCCCGTATCGCAGCGACGCGATGGTGACCAGGCCCCCCGGGCGGCCTGTTCGACTGGGCGCCGACAACGGCAAGGTCCACTGGCCGCCACGATCCCGTCCGACCGGCGGCGCCGACGCCGATGCACTGCCGTTGGCCGACACCAGGATCACCGACTTCACCGCGTTCTGGGCGGGACCGGTCGCGACGCAACTGCTGGGCGCCCTGGGCGCCGACGTGATCAAAGTCGAGGGCGTCCGCCGGCCCGACGGTATGAGGTTCTCCGCCGGCCGCCCACCGAGCTGGGACCGATGGTGGGAATGGGGCCCGGTGTTCCTGTGCAGCAACAACAACAAGCGTGGCGTCAGCGTCGAACTGAGCACCGACGCCGGACGGGCGATCGCGCTGGAGCTCATCGCCGCGAGCGATCTGGTGATCGAGAACTTCTCTCCCCGGGTGATGACGAACTTCGGCCTGGGCTGGGATGCCGTGCACGCGGCCAACCCGCGCGCCATCATGGTGCGGATGCCCGCGTTCGGGCTCGACGGTCCCTGGCGCGACCGGGTGGGCTTCGCCCAGACCATGGAGCAGGCGACCGGCATGGCGTGGATGACCGGACACGCCGACGGCCCCCCGGTGATTCCGCGCGGCGTGTGTGACCCGATCGCGGGCCTGCACGCGGCCTTCGCGGCGGTCGCCGCGCTGGCGGTCCGCGACCGGGACGGGGCCGGGATGCACGTCGAGTCCACCATGGTGGAGGCGGCGCTGAACGTGGCCGCCGAGATGCTGGCGGAATACTCACGCAACGGAATCGAGATGCGCCGCAACGGGAATCGCGGTCCCGGCGCCACCCCGCAAGGGGTCTACCGCTGCCGCGGAGACGACGACTGGGTCGCGCTGGCCGCGATGGACGACGCAGCACGGGTAGCCTTGGCCCGGCTTCTAGGTCGGCCGGACCTCGGCGCGAACGACTGGCGGGAGCAACCGGACGAGATCGACAAGCTGATCTCCGACTGGACCGGGCGGCGGTCGGTGACCGAAGCGGTGGACGCACTGCGCGCGGCGGGGGTGGCCGCGGCGCGCGTCACGCCGGCCCCGGAGTTACTGCGCGACCCGCACCTGCACGCCCGCGGCTTCTGGGAATCGGTCGACCACCCGGTGGCCGGCTCCTTCCTTTGCACCGGAATGCCGTTCGCGTTCCTCGGCAGACCGCGACGCTGGATTCGCCGGGTGCCGCCGCTGTACGGCCAACACACGAGTGAGGTGCTGACGGGCCTGCTGGGGCGCAGCGACAACGATCTGTCCGTCCTGCAGCAGTCGGGCACCATCGCCGCGCGGCCGGCGGGACTATGACATGGCGGTCACCCTCTGCGTTCCGCCCCGCGCCGGCGAATTGTGCGCCCCCGTCCGCTTCCTGCTCCGCCAGGACTCCGTGGTGATGGAATTGACGGCCCGGCACCGCATCACCAGCGTCGAGTGGGACGGGGGCGAGCACGCAGTCGCGATGGTCGTCGAGATCACCGATCCTCAGACGGCGCGGCCCGTGGACGTGCGGATCGATGTCGTCGCGGCCGGCGCGGTGCCCCCCGATACCCGGGCCACCAAGATCGGCACCGTCACCCGTGACGGGCGACCATATGACGTCATCGGCACCTATCTCGGTGTCGTCGCCGACGAAAACTAAAGCAAACCAAAGGATCACAGAGTGGCAACCACGAAACGCACCGCGGCGATCGTCGGTGTGCACAACACCCCGCAGGGCCGGCGCCTGGACGGCGAGACGTCCCGCAGCCTGGCCCTGAGGGCCATCCGCGGCGCCCTCGACGACGCGGGCCTGCGCCTCGACGACGTCGACGGGGTCAGCGCGGGCCCGCTGTCCACCGCGTTGATCTATGACCTGCGCCTCGGACCGGCCTGGCAGGGGCTCGCCTTCGGCGTCGGCATGATCACCGAGGCGGTCACGGCCATCGAGCACGGCATGGCCGACGTGGTGGTGCTCGTCGCCGCCCAGGCCGGCGAGTACCGCGACCACGAGGCCACGGCGCCGTGGACCCGGCCCGAAAACGAATTCGTCGCGCCGTGGGGCATGTTCACCACCGCCGAGTTCGCCTTGATCGCGCGCCGCCACATGCACGTCTACGGCACCACACGCGAACAGCTGTCGATCGTCGCAGCGACCATCCGCAACAACGGATCGCGTAACCCCGAAGCGGTGTATTACCAGCGAGGGCCATTCACACCCGACGACATCACCGCGTCGAGGCCGATCGCCGACCCGTTCCATCTGCTTGACTGCGCCACCACGTCCGAGGGCGGGTGCGCGCTGGTCGTGGCGAACATCGAAAAGGCCGAGGGCGCAAGCCAACCGATCTACGTGCTGGGCAGCGGCGCCGACTTCCACGGTCCCTCCTACCAGCACCCGCCGGCATGGGACCTGGCCGGGCGGCGGGAAGGACACGTCAACGGTGTGGTCGGAAGGCGCGCGGCCGAGCGCGCGTTCGCCCACGCCGGTCTGCGACCCGACGACGTCGACGTGCTGGAACTCTACGACCCGTTCTCCTTCGAAATCATCCGCCAGCTCGAGGCGTTCGGGTTTTGCGGTGAGGGTGAGGGGGGACCGTTCGTAGCCGACGGCCACATCGCCATCGACGGCAGTCATCCCATCACCACCGACGGAGGAACCATGTCGTTCAGCCACGCGGGTTCCAATCCGCAGATGATGCAGCGGGCCATCCGAGCCGTCCAGCAGCTGCGCGGTCAGGCCGGTGAATTACAAGTCGCCGACGCGCACGTCGCGTTCTGCAGCAACGGGGGAGCGGGCGCCTTGTTCACCACGCTGCTGATCCTCGGGGACGAACCGCGATGACTTCCCATCCCTTACGCCCACAAACCGGTCCGGTTCCCCATGCCGCCAGCCATCTCAGCGTGCCCTTCTGGCGGGGCTGCCGGTCCGGCGAATTGCGGTATCAGCGCTGTGAGGCCTGCGGACTGGCGAACTTCCCGCCAACCGAGCACTGCCGCGAATGCCTGTCGGCGCAGGTCCGTTGGGAGCGTAGCGGCGGCGTCGGTGAGATCTACAGCTGGACGGTGGTTCACCGGCCGGTGACCGCCGAATTCGAGCCGCCCTACGCGCCGGCCATCGTCGCCTTGGACGAGGGCTACCAGATGCTGACCAACGTCGTCGGTGTGCCGCCGGAGGAATTGCGGATCGGCATGCGCGTGCGGGTGCAATTCCATGCCGTCGGACCCGACGTGACCCTGCCCTACTTCACCGGGTCACCATGAGCCCCCGGCGCACCAGCAACGGCCTGCCGGTCACCGCCTACCTGGTGCTGGGCGTGCTGGCGGCCAACGACGAGCGGCTCACCGCGGGGGAGATCAAGCTGCGCGCCGAGTTGTCCGTCGGCCACTTCTACTGGTCGCCGTCCGTCAGCCACGTTCGGCGCGAACTGAATCGGTTGTTGGCCCGCGGCATGGTCGGTGAGGTCGGCGCCCAATCGGGCAAGCGGGCGATCACCCTCTACGAGACCACGGACGCCGGGCTCGATGCGCTCCGCCGGTGGGTGCAGCACTTCCCGGGCCAGGACCAGGTCGTCATCAAGCACCCCGTCATCCTCAAAACCTGGCTCTCGCGCGGCGAGGACCCCGAACGCATCGTCGACGCATTGGACCGGCACCTCGAGGCGACCCGCGCGCGGCTGGACGAGGCGTTGTGGTCGCGGCAGCGGTCCCGCGACCTCGGCATCACCGACGACCCGAGCCAACGCTTCTCATTCGCCGTCCTGGACTATGCGATCCGCGGCCTGTACGCGGAGCTCTCCAACATCACCCAGTTGCGCGACGAGATCGCCTCCGGCACAACGCAAGACCCGGTCAAACGGGTGCGACGGTCGAAGGGCCAGATCCGCCGCCGGGTACCCGAGACCCCGGGCTAGACGCCGCGACCGCGTAGGCGGTCCCGCGCGGTTCGCGCTCCCACAGCACCTCCCCGTCGGCGACGCCGGTGCCTTCGGCGATCAACTGTCGTTTGAGCACCTTGTGGGTGGCGGTGCTGGGCAGGTCCGTGGCGATTCGGACGTAACGCGGCCGGGCCTTGGGGGACAGGTCGGGCTGTGCGTCGAGGAAAGCCTCGAACGCATCGGGGTCCAGCGCGTGGCCCTCGTTGAGGACGATCGCGGCCATGACCTGGTCGCCAACCCGTTCGTCCGGAACCGCATATACCGCGACCCGGTTGATCGACTTGTGCCGCAACAAGATTCGCTCGATTGGCGCCGCCGTCAGGTTCTCGCCGTCCACGCGCAACCAGTCGGCCGTGCGGCCGGCCAGGTAGATCCAGCCCTCGGCGTCCTTATAAGCGAGGTCGCCGGACCAATACATGCCGTGGCGCATGCGCTCGGCGTTGGCGTCCGGGTCGTTGTAGTAGCCGGTGAAGAAGCCCGAACCGGTCGTGTTGACCAGCTCGCCCACCGCCTCGTCCGCGTTGACGAGCGCCCCGTCGGCATCGAAGCGCGCGATCGCGCACTCGGTGACGGTGTCGCTGTTGTAGACCGCGACCCCCTCGGCTCCCCGCCCGATCGACCCCTTCGGCGTGCCGGGCTCGCGGATCACCATCACGGCGTTCTCGGTGGAGCCGAACCCATCCTCGACCTGGACGCCGAATCGGCGCGCGAACTCCTCGATGTCCTTGTCGTTGGCCTCGTTACCGAAGGCGACACGCAGCGGGTTGTCGGCGTCGTCGTCGCGTTCCGGGGTGGCCAGGATGTAGGCGAGGGGCTTGCCCACGTAGTTCATATAGGTCGCGCCGTAGTGACGGACGTCGTCGAGGAAGCTGCTCGCCGAGAATTTCGCCGGCACGATCGCGGCGCCGGAGACCACCGCGGGCGCCCAGCCGGCGACGACGGCGTTCGAGTGGAACAGCGGCATGGACACGTAGCAGGTGTCCCGTTCGGTCAGCGCGAAGCGCTGCGCCAGGTTGAGGCCGGCGAAGGCGGCCATCAGGTGGGACACCTGCACCGCCTTGGGATTCCCGCTCGTGCCCGAGGTGAAGATCATCATGAAGGGGTCCATGGCGGCGACCTGCCGGTGCGGCACCAGCTCGCCGGCGCCCTCGACGAACTCGGTCCACTCCGGCGCCGACGTGTCGAGTACCCGAGTTCCCTCGAGGTCCAGGCCGTCCAGCAGCGGCCGGTATTCGGCGTCGGTCACGACGAATTGGCAATGGGCGCGGCGGACGTCGGCCGCGAGCGCCTCGCCGCGCCGAGTGGTGTTCAGGCCGCACAGGACGTAGCCGCCGAGCCCGGCCGCCGCCATCTGACTCAGCATCTCGGGGTTGTTTCCCAGCAGGGCGCCGATGTGCATCGGCCGGCCTGGGTCGGCGGCCGATATCAGGGCCGCCGCCCGGGTGGCCGCACCGGCCAGGTACTGACTCCAACTCCACTGCAGGCCAAGGTGTTTCACCGCGGTGCCCGGATCGGACAGGCGTTTGTTCAGCAGCGCCTGAATGGTGTCGTCAGCCATCGGTCGGATTCACCTTCACTATGCCCAGCCCTACGAGACGAGACGGTCCGTCTTATCCTAGCGGCCGGCCGTCCGCCGGCGACAGCGCCCGGTCCATGGGAACCCTGCGCATCGGGGACCGCAGGCCGTCCGTTATCTCGTGTTTGCGAGACTTTTGATGCCATTTCTCGCAAGTTTCTTCTTCGGCGGGCCGCGTGGATCGCGGTTGCCTCAGCATCGAGAGGCCATCATTGCCTCATGCTGTTTGAGTTGCACAGATCGCTGATTTTGCTCAGAAATAGAGCACGACATTTCATGGCCCCGTCGTCCGGCGCGGTGCCAAGGCCGGTGGCGCGGCCCGTTCGCCGCAGACGCACGTGAACTAGCCGCCGGGCGATCCGGCTGTGGGGGCGCCGGTTTGGCTGCGCCGCCGCTCATACATGGCTTGATCGGCGCGCTCGAGGACGGCGTCGATGGATCGGCCGTCTCCCGGCCGGTGTACCGCGCAGCCGACCGTTAGCACGACGGAGATCTCCTTCCCACCGGCGAGGGTGATCGGTGTCCGTTTTAGCTCGCTGGTGATCCGGTCGGTGAGCAGGGTGAGCCCGCGATCTTCGGCGGTGTCGGTGATGACGAGGAACTCGTCGCCACCCCACCGGGCGACCAGGCCATCTTCGCCGACCGCCGCGAGTAACCGGCCGGCGATTTCGACCAGCAGTTCGTCGCCGGCCTGGTGGCCGTGTCGGTCATTGATGGACTTGAATTGCTCGATGTCGCAAAACAGAATGCCGTAGCCGTCATCTGCGGCGTCGAGTTGCTCGAGTTGGCTCCACGCCGCGGAGCGGTTCGCAATCGTCGTGAGTGTGTCGGTGGTGGCTTGGCGGGCGAGCTCGGCCTCTCGCATGCGGTCGGCGGTGACGTCGAGAATCTGGGACACGAAGCAGCGCGGCTGGTTGTGCGGGCCTTGGACGAGCACGGCGGTGAGATTGCACCACACGATGCGTCCGTCGGCGGCGATGAAACGCTTGTCCATGCGGTAAGCGCGGCGGCGCCCCGCGAGACATTCGGCGAGCAGAGCCAGGTCGGCGTCCAGGTCGTCGGGATGGGTGATCTCCTGGAAGGTCAGGCCTGCCAAGTCCTTTCGGCCATAACCGAGCATGGTCCTGAGCGCCCGGTTGGTGCGCTGGAACGTACCGTCCAGGCCGACGACGGCCATGCCGATGGGCGAATGCGTCAGCGCCAGCTCGAACCGTCGTTCTCCGAGAAGGTCGAAGATGGCCGAGGACTGATCGACCGGTTCGGCGACGACGGCGCCGGGCGGGAAACCGTGGGTGGGTGACTTGGGCCGGCTGAGGTAGAAACCCTGGGCCCAGGGGATTCCGGCCGAACCTATGGCATCGAGTTCGCCCTGAGTCTCCACCCCTTCGGCGATCACGGTCGCGCCGATCTGTGCGGCCAGTTCGGCGATGGATTGGGCCAGTCGCCGCCGCGCAGCGTCGGCGTCGATGTTGCGCGTGATGGAGTGATCGACCTTGATGAATTCTGGTGCGATCTCCAGCACATGGGAGAACGAGGAGAAGCCCGCACCCACGTCATCGACTGCCACCCGCATACCGCGCGCTCGGCATCCTTCAAGGACGTCGTCGAGGGCGTCATAGTTCTCGACGGCATCGTGCTCGGTGATTTCCAACACGAGACGTGACGGGTCAACCTCGGCGAGTAGCTCTGGCCACGGAGTGCGCAGCACCGCCGACGGCGAGATATTCACTGCGACGAAGGCATCTTCGGGAAGTTGCGGCACCAGCGACAGGGCGCGCGCCATGACCGCGGTCTCCAATTCGATGTCCAAGCCCAACAGGGCCGCCTCGCCGAAGACCAGATCGGGTCGAAAAGGTTCGCATGGGAAGCGCGCGAGCGCTTCGACGCCGAGCACCTCGCCTGTCGAAACATCGTGCACCGCTTGAAATACGATCTCGAAGTCCCGCTCGGCCACCATCCTGCGAATGCCGTCCTGCTGATCGGTGGCGATCTTCGTCGGGTCCGTCGACAGTTCCGTCAAGGCGCCGATCAGTTCGGCCATCTTTCTGATGACTCGTAAATCGATGTCGGCCAGATGTGGTCGCGGCTGCTGACTGACCGCACACACGATCCCGACCGCGGAACCATCAGGGCCGAGCAAGGGGACGCCCACAAATGCGCCCACACCCCATTCGCGGGTTTTCGGCAGTACGGACGCGGTCCTATCGGCCGACGTGTCAGGGATGACGGCGGGCAGCCGCCCATCGATCACGCGGACGCTGTAAGACCCGGCCAGCGAAGATCGGTCGCCGGGCGACAGGCCCAAGGCACGGGCGTCACCGTCTACCACCTCAAAGACCTGCGTGCCGCTGTGAAACGATGCGACCCACGCCGTGTCAAGACCGAGGCGACGCCGCAACAAGCCCAAGAGGGTGTGGACCAAGTCCGCAGAATTCGTCGGTTCGTGGCCCGGGGCGTTTGCTACCTGCTCCTCGGCGCCCATAGCGACGATGCTAGACCGGCACGCCGGGCGAGGCATTTGGAATCGAGCGGACTTGCGGGCCTCGCTGGCAGGGGTGAACACCCGCGCACGGAATTCCGGCGGTTTGTCCTTGCACCACCGATGATCTCGAATCGACCGAGATCGTTTTGCCTGTAACTCTTTACCGCATACCGAGCCGAGGTGATCCGGGACCAGCCGTCATCCACCGACCATCATCAGGCCGCCATCGACCGCGAGTAGTTGCCCGGTGATGAACGAGGAACCGGTGCCGGCCAAAAACACCAGCATCGGGCCGAGGTCGCGTGCCGGATCCCCCAGCGCCCCACCCAACGGGATCATCATCTGCATCTGCTGATCGATCAGCGCGCTCGCGTCGGGGCCGAGGAACTCGCGCAGCCGGTCGGCGCCCGCGGTCTGCACGGCCGGCGCCAGTGCGTTGACCGTGATCTTGTCCGA
This sequence comes from Mycobacterium sp. E735, assembly GCF_001666955.1. Taxonomy (NCBI): domain Bacteria; kingdom Bacillati; phylum Actinomycetota; class Actinomycetes; order Mycobacteriales; family Mycobacteriaceae; genus Mycobacterium; species Mycobacterium sp. E735. Next base: position 15,987 of record NZ_LZIX01000266.1, read on the forward strand.
CGCCCAGGCTTTGGCCGCCGACCGCGTCCATGCCTGAACGGCGCCCTTGGTGGCGGCGTAGACGGCCGAGATCGGGCTACCCATAACGGCTTCCGACGAGCCGAAGTTGATGATCCTGCCGCCTTTGGGATCCTGGTCCTTCATTACGGCGTACGCCGCCTGATTGGTCAGGATGGTGGCTTTCACGTTGGTGTCCAACAGGAACGAGATCTCGTCGACGCCGATGTAACCCGGGATGCCGGCCTGCCACAGCCCCGCGGCGTTCACCAACACGTCGAGTCCGCCCAGACGAGCGGCGGCTTGGCCTACCATCGCCGAGACGGCGTCGGCGTCGCGCACATCGCACTGCAGCCAGGTGGCCGCGAGACCGTCCGGCGGCGGTGTCTGGTGGTAGGTGGCGACAACCTCGGCCCCCGCCCCGCCGAGGGCCCCCACGGCGGCCGCTCCGATGCCGCTGGCTCCACCGGTGACCAGGATCCGCCGTCCTCGCAGCACGTCTTCCATGCCCGCGAGCGTAACGCCACGGCGAAATCCGACTCGAACTTCCCCGTGCGTCACCGTCGCGAAACCGACGACGCGCTAGGTGCGCACCGCGATCGTGGACAACAGGTCGGCGAGCCGGTCCGGCTGGTCGATCATCGAGAACGTTCTCGCGCCGTCGATGATCTCGAGTCGGGCGTTCGGGATGGTGGCGGCCAGCCGTGCGCCGTCCTCCTGTTCGAAGAACACGTCGTCGGCCGACCACGCGATGAGGGTGGGTAGGTCGATCTCGGGCAGCCGGGCGGCCACACCCGTCGTCACCTCCGTGCGCATCGACAGCGTGAACTTGCGCAGGTCTTCGGCGATGCGGGGATCGGACAGCCCCGGGCGCACCCACGCCTCGGTGAGGTCGTCGATGTTGCTATGCGCCAACCCGTCGAACGCGCGCTTGCGCGCCGCCGGCACCCGCATGGCCTGGGAAACGGCCTTGAAGGTCGTCTTCGACTTGGCGGCAAGGATCACCGGCTTGAGGATAGGTGGCGGAAAGTGTTCGAACGCATCGCAACTCGTGAGCACCAGCGCGCCGAGCCGCTCAGGGTGATGCACGGCGACGAGTTGGGTGACGACCCCGCCGGTGTCGTTGCCGACCAGCACCACGTCCTCGAGGTCGAGCGCGGTGAGCGCCTCGGCGACCATGCCGGCCACGCCCGTGATGGTTCGGTCGGCGCCGCGGCGCAACGGTTCCGGATGCGCGCCCAGTGGCCACGTCGGCGCGATGCAACGCAGACCCCGGCCGGCGAGTCGCTCGCTGACCCGGCGCCACAGCTGGGCGCCCATCATGTACCCGTGCACGAAGACCACCGGCCTCCCGCTTTCGGGTCCGGTTGCTTCGTAATGGATGGTTCCGGCACTAATGTCGATCGTCGACATAAGAGAACTCCTACCTCGGGATACACTTACAAACAGGCTGTCTGTTCGTAAGTTACCAACAGGCTGTATGGAAAGCAAGAGACGGACCCAGGAAGAGCGCTCCGCGGCGACCCGCGACGCGCTGATCGCGGCTGCCCGGAAGCTCTGGGGGCTGCGCGGCTACGTGGACGTGGGTACGCCGGAGATCGCGGCCACCGCGGGGGTCACGCGCGGCGCGATGTACCACCAATTCGCCGACAAAGCGGCCTTGTTCCGCGAGGTGGTCGAGGCCGTCGAGCAGGACGTGATGGCCAGGATGGGCACTCTGGTGGCCGAGTCGGGAGCGACGACGCCGGCCGACGCGATCCGCGCCGCGGTCGACGCGTGGCTCGAGGTTTCCGGGGATCCCGAGGTGCGCCAACTGATGCTGCTGGACGCGCCTAGTGTGTTGGGCTGGGCCGGTTTTCGCGACGTCGCTCAGCGGTACAGCCTGGGCATGACCGAACAGTTGCTCACCGAAGCCATCCGGGCGGGGCAGTTCCCCAAGCAGCCGGTGCGGCCGTTGGCACACGTGCTGATCGGCGCGCTCGATGAGGCCGCCATGCTGATCGCCACCGCGGAGGATCCCAAACGCACCCGCCGGGAGACCCGGCAGGTGCTGCACATGCTCATCGACGGGCTGCTGGCGCTGCGGTAGCGGTCAGGGGTCGTCACCGCGAACCACGGCGAACGCCCGCGATGACGCCCCGGATGAGCCGGTCGAGGTGTTCGGCGTTGTCGACGGCCGGCTGTCCCGCGACGAACGCAACATGATCCCGTTGATGAACGGCAAGATCGCGATCCCGGCTAAAGATGGTTCTGGGTGAAGAACTGCCAGATGGTGTCGGTGGCGTCCAGGGCCGTCGAGGGCGCCGGGATGCCCGCGAGCTTCTCGGCGAGGGGACTCGGCTCGCCGCCCGGCCATTGATGGCCGGCGCCGGCCACCGAGATCAGCTCGACGGTGCGTCCGTCCGGGCAGCCGGCGACTTGGGTGGTCACGTCCCCGGCGGTGCTCGAGTTCGGCGGCCCGCACGCGTCGATGGCCCGCCATGTCGCGTTGACGGACTCCGCCGACGGCCCGTCTACACGGGCGGTCCCGTTGAACGAGAACGCCTTACCGGGTCCGCCGGTGTAGGGCACGCGGTCGTCGGCGGTGCCGTGGATTTGGAGCACCGACACGCGGTGCGCCCGGGAGCAGTCGGTCAGCAGCGTGCCCGCCACCGGGGCGATGGCGGCGAAGACGTCGGACTGGCAGCCCAGCCGGAGGGCCATCATGGCGCCGTTCGACATGCCGGTGACGTAGATGCGCGCGCGATCGATCGGCATCTGCTGCTCGACGGCGCCGACCATGGCCGTGATGAACCCGACGTCGTCGGCGCCGACCCGCTGCGGTTCACCGCAGCAGGTGCCGGCGTTCCAGGCGCGATTGAGTCCATCGGGGTAGACGACCAGAAACCGTCCGCGGTCGGCCTCGGCGTCCCAGTGGTAGGCACGCTCGGCCTGCTCCCCGTTGCCGAAACCGCCGTGCAGCATCACCACCAGCGGCGCGGCATCGGTCAATCCCTGGGGCCGGTACAGGTGGAACGTTCGACTGACACCGCCCGATTCGATGGTCTGGGTGGACTGGCCGACCGGGATCGACTGCGCGCCGGGCGTTCCCAGCGCATGTCCGCCGCCGCCCAGGCAGCCGCCCAGTACGACGACCAGGAGGGCGAGAACGCACAAGCCGGCAGCCCGGTGGCGGCGCGATTGCATTCCGCCATCGTGGCAGCCGGCGCCAATTTTGACAAGTAGCTTGTCAATCTCGGGCGTGGTGGCACACTTTCCCCATGCGACGCCCTTCCCATCCCGACTGGCGGCCCACCGTGCCCGCACTGGTCAACCTGGTGGCCGCCGCCGGGGCGCCGCGACTGCGGACGGCGTTTGCCGAGGCCGGCCTCGACGGGATCCGGCCCGCGCAAGCGGTGGCGCTCGTCCCACTGGCTGCCGGCGGGCTGCATGCATCGGATCTGGCCGATCGACTCCGCGTCAGCCGGCAAGCGGTGGCCCAGGCGGTCGCGGGGCTGGAGCGCCATGGCTACGTCACCCGAGCGGCAAACCCGCTCGACGCGCGGGCCCGGATCATCGAGCTGACGCCCCGGGGCCGCCAGGCGCTACGCGTAATGCGTTCCAACGCAGTTGATTTGGAAGGACGGTGGGAGCAGGTCCTGGGCCGGCAGCGGCTGACCGAGCTGCGCGAGACCTTACAACTGCTGCTTGCCGACCACAACGAGACGGCCGGGGACTGACGCCGGCCGGAAATTCCCGTGTCTAGATCGTCGCCGACGGCCTACGCTCGACCCAAGACAGTGAACAGGAGTCCACGTGCCCATCTTCATGGTCGAGCGCAACTTTGCCGAGGAACTGGAACCCGGCCTCGAGGTCGCGGACGGCATCAACCGGATCAACGACCAGGAGGGCGTTCGCTGGATGTACTCGTTCCTGTCGGCGGACAAACGGAAGACCTACTGTCTGTACGAGGCGCCGTCGCCCGAGGCCATCCGGGCCGCGGCCGCGCGCGCCGGTCTGCCCGCCGACTCCGTGGTCGAGGTGAGGGACCGGCTGATGCCGGACGGCGCCCTGTCCGACATCTGAGTGCGCTACCCGAGCAGTTCGTGATCGGCCGCGTACATCGCCGCCTGCGTGCGGTTCGCGGCGCCCGTTTTGATCAGGATGTTGCGCACGTGGTTGGCCGCGGTGTTGGTGCTGATGAAAAGGCGTTCTCCGATCGCGCGATTGCTCAGCCCCTCGGCGAGCAACCGGAGCACCTCGACCTCCCGTTCGGTCAGGCCGTCCGGACCCAGGGAACCGGCGGTCAGCACCGAATCCGCCAAGTCCACAACCCGGGTCTGGCCGATCGCACCGGCGATAACGCGGGCCTCCTCCGCGAGGGACCGGGCGGCTTCGGCGCGACCGCACGACGCGGCGAACAACGCGTGTCGGGCCAGCGTCTCGCTGATATGGACCACCGAGCCCATCCGGCGGTCCATCTCGATTGCCGCGGCGAAGTGCCGCTCGGCCGCGGCGCCGTCCCCACAAAGCGCCGCGATGCGGGCCAGGTATCGGTCCGCGCTGCCGAACAGCGCGACGAATTGCCCGGCTACCAAGTTCTTTCCGACATAACGCATGACGAACGGGCGCAGCGCGTGGACCGCTTCACGGTGGGACAGCTCCAGTGCCGCCTCGACCATGAACACCAGCTCCATCGGCCACTGCGCATCCTCGAGGCGGTCACCCAGGTTGCGGTTGACCAGTTGGTTGAGCGCACGGGTCATGCCACGTTCGCACTTGAGCTCGGTGTAAAGGGCGAGCAGCCCGGGCACCCAGCGGCCGGTGAACGTTTCACTGCCGTCGATGAATTCGCCGAACCTCTTCAGATCGCCGGTCTCGCGGCGGATCATGAACATCTGTACCCCGTTGGACCCCTCGGTGTCGTCCGCACCGAACAAATCCCCTGTGCGCAAGGCGATATCGGCCCATCGTTCTGCACCGGCGAAGTCACCGCGCAGATAGGCCAGCGCTTGCTCGATGCACGCGCCGACGAAGCCGAAGGCGGGTTGTCCGCAGGTCTGCGCCGCTCGCCGCATGTCGGCGGTCGCGGCCGCAAGGCCGTCGGGCCGGCCTGCCAAGTAGCTGACCATGGCGTGAAAGTGTGACGCCGCACCCAGCGATTCGTAGTCGCGGCGCGACATCGCCATGCGCGACACCTCGGCCGCGCGCTGCGCCTGGATTTCGCTCATCTCGGGGGTAAGGCCTTGCCACAGACTGGTTTTCAGCGTGTGCAGGAGCACCGCCGCATCCTCGATGGCCCGTGCGCGCTCGATCGCATCGGCGCCGACCTCACGGGCCCGGGCCGCCTCGCCCGCGAAAGCCAGCGCGCGGCCGAAGCTGCCGAGTGCCCCCACATAGCGTGGGTCCTCGGCCGGCAATCCGCATGTTTCCAGAGCCGCCGCCAGCAAGTCCGCCGCCTTCGAATTCGACTGCCCGGGGCGCCAATTGGCTTCCTCGTAGCCGACGGCGGCCTCCAGCCGCATCAGCGGGTCGTCCATCCCGCCGATGCGTTCGTAGATGGTCCGCGCCCGCGCGAACGAGCCCCCGCGCACGTGGTTGGCGGCCGCGTCGAGGTGCAGTCTGGCCCGGTCGGTGAGGTTGAGTTCGGGAAGCGACGCCGCCCGCTCGAACCACTTCGCCGCATCCTCGTAGGCCAGGCTCTGTTCGGCCATCCGGGCCGCCTGGCGCGCGTATCGCAACGCCTGCTCGTGGTAACCCAGGACGTGCGCCACCAGAAAGTGGTTGGCCAGGCGCGGCACGAGCGACGGGTCGGCGCGTCCCTCGAGCGCTTCGGCGGCGCGCGCGTGCATGATCCGCAGCCGCGACGCGGCCATCCCGCCCAGCACCGATTCGCGGGTCAGCGCGTGCACGAACGCGAATTCGCCGTCGGAGTCGTGGACCGCGCGGACCAGGCCGACGGCCTCGGCCGAATCGATCGCCGCCAGCGTCGCGCCGACC
>NZ_LZIX01000267.1:0-825 GCF_001666955.1 Mycobacterium sp. E735
ATCGACCGGGTGGTGCTCGAGGCGTTCGTCGCCGGCATCGATGCCTGCCCGCACGAGGAAACCCGCGAACTGCTCGGCATCCTCTGCGATCTGTACGCGCTTTCGGTCATCGAAGACGACAAGGCGTGGTACATCGAGCATCGGTACCTGTCCACCGAGCAGTTCGCGGGTTTCCTCGTGCGGGCAGGCATCGATGCCGGCGACGAACGCCTCGAGCACCACCCGGTCGATGTGTGCGGACGCCGCGTGTAAAACGTGGTCCTGCACCGCGTTGAACGCGTCGAACTCCGACATCTCCTTGGATTTTGCCTGCAGCCGACGGGCCACGGACGCCAGCAGATATTCCTCGCGGTCCTCGAACATCTTGATCTGCGTGCCGCGGTTGAAGAGGCTGCCCTCTTCCTCGCTGTCCTGCCGGGCATCCACGATCGTTTGGATAATCGTCTCTGCCGCAGTCCGTTTGACGACGCGCTCGCCGACGGTGTTGGCGGCGAAGCGCACCCATTCGACGGGGCTCATGCTGCGGATGTCATCGGCGTAGGCCGTCAGCAGCTCCTTGGCCACCAACTGCGTCAGTACGTGGTTGTCGCCCTCGAACGTGGTGAAGACGTCGGTGTCGCCGCGCAGCGCGACCAACCGGTTCTCGGCCATGTAACCCGCGCCCCCGCAGGCCTCGCGCGCCTCCTGAATCGCCCGCGATGCGTGCCAGGTGTTGGCCGCTTTCAGCCCGGCGGCGCGGGCCTCCAGCTCGCGCTGCTCGTCGGCGTCCACCGCGTCCGCGGTCTGGATGTCGTGACACTTGCTGACCAGCTCGTTCTGGGCGAA
>NZ_LZIX01000268.1:0-43153 GCF_001666955.1 Mycobacterium sp. E735
CTGCGCGCAGTCGAGCACGGCCTTGACGATGTCGCTGCGCGTCGAGTCCTTGAGCACGAACCCGGCGGCGCCCTGCTGCAATGCCTGGTACACGATGGCCGGCTCGTCGTGCGCCGAAATCAGCAGCACGCGGGTCGGCAATTCCTGACTCCGCACCGCCGCGGCGACCTGCCCGCCATCCATGCCGGGCATGCGGAAGTCGAGCAGGGCGACGTCGGGCCGATGTTCTTTGATCAGTTCCAGTGCCGCCGAACCGTCGTCGGCCTCGCCGACCACGTTCACCGAACCGCTCGACGACAGGGCGCGCACGACGCCCTCACGAAACAGGGGGTGATCGTCGCCGACAACCACCCGCACCTTGTCGGGCGCTGCTGGGCCGGCCATGGCGATGAGTCTAGCCCGCAAAGCGTCCGCGGCAATCAGCGAAAACTCTGATGCACGCCTGGGCGCTTTGCCCCGAGAGAGCCGCCGCCGATGAGTACTGTGTTCGCGTGGCGGTCGCGAGCGACGCGGAACTGGGTCGGGTGCGCAGGCTTCATCAGCTGCGTTCGTATCGGCTTGCGTCGGTCCTCCGGGTCGGCGTGGTGGGCTTGATGATCGCTGCGATGCTCAGCGGCACCCGCCGGTCCGAGTGGACCCAGCAAACCGTGCTGATCGTGGTGTACGGCGTGGTGGCGCTCTTTGCTCTGACGCTGGCTTTCTCGCCGAGCCGGCGATGGCTCACCCGGGGGCGGCTGGCCCGCGTCGGCCGCCTGGAACCCTTTGCGTTCACGGTCATCGATGTGGTCCTGCTGACCGTCTTCCAGGTGTTGTCGACCAACGGGCTCCATCCGCTGCTCATCATGACGGCGCTGCCGGTCCTGATCGGGCTCGACGTCTCGTCTCGGCGGGCGGCCGTGGTGCTGCTCTTCTCGATGGTGGGGTTCGCGATCGCGGTGCTCGAGGACCCGGAAATGGTCGGATCGATCGGCGTGACCGAAGCCACGTTCCGGTTCCTGCTCTACGGATTCCTTTGTGTCACGGCGTTTGTCGCCGTCCGGGTGGAAGAACGGCACACCCGCTCGGTGGCCGGGCTCAGCACCCTGCGCGAGGAGCTGCTCGCCCAGACGATGACCGCTTCCGACGTCGAGCAGCGACGGATCTCGGAATCCATCCACGACGGACCGCTGCAGGACATCTTGGCGGTGCGCCAAGAGCTGGTCGAATTGGACTCGGCGCTACCGGGCGACGACCGGGTGGCGCGCGCGATGGCCGGTCTGCAGATGGCATCGGAGCGATTGCGGCAGGCCACGTTCGAGCTGCACCCCGCCGTCCTCGAGCAGGTCGGGTTGGCCGCGGCGGTCCAGCAGTTGGCGACGTTGACCACCCAGCGATCGAACATCGACATCTCGACCGACATCGATTACCCGATCCGCACTGAGATCGACGCGATAGTGTTCGGCGTGCTTCGCGAGTTGCTGTCCAACATCGTGCAGCATTCGCGGGCCCGTAGCGCTTCGGTGTTGCTCGGCTTCACGGACGGAACGTGCGTGTTGCACGTGGTCGACGACGGCGTGGGGTTCGACGACCAGACGGTGGCGCGCCGGCTCGGCGAGGGGCACATCGGATTGGCGTCGCACCGCGCCCGCGTGGAGGCCGCCGGGGGAACGTTCGTCTTCCTCGACACTCCGGTGGGCACCCACATCTGCGTCGAGGTACCGGTGCCAGACTGAACCGCGAGCCGCTCAGCGTCTTCGGTCTTGATTTGCTCCGCGGCGATGTGTTGCATGAGGGGCATGACACGTTCTGCCGATGAATTGGTGACGGAATTCTGCGAGCGTTGGGCATCGCCGGACCCGGACGAGATTGCCGCGTATTTCACCGAAGACGCGGTCTACCACAACATCCCGATGGATCCTGTGCATGGCCGCGAGGCCATACGCGAATTCATCGCGGGATTCCTGGCCGCGTTCGACGGAATCGACTTCAACGTGCACCGGCAGGTCGCCGACGGGTCGTTGGTGATGAACGAGCGCACCGATGTCATGCGCCGCAAGGACGGTGGATCGATCCCGTTGCCGGTGATGGGCGTTTTCGAAGTGCACGACGACCGGATAGCCGCGTGGCGCGACTATTTCGACATGGCAGCCATCACGAACGCCTTCAGTTAGCGCGACTCGAGGTCGACGGACTTCCCGGTAGCGGCCGCGTGACCGGCGCGGTATCCGAAAACCATTGCCGGGCCCAATGTCCCGCCGGCGCCACCGTAGGCGCGTCCCGTGACCCCACCCATCGCATTCCCGGCGGCGAACAGGCCCGGGATCGGCTCGCCGCCGACATGCAGCACCCGCCCGTCGCGGTCGGTGCGCGGACCGCCCTTCGTGCCCATCGCGCCGATGCACACCGGCACCGCATAGAACGGGGCGGTGTCGATCGGGCCGAGGGTCTTGCCCGCGGCTGTGGTCGCGCTGTCGTCGCCCCAGTAGCCGTCGTAGGCGCTGGAGCCGCGCCCGAAGTCGGGGTCGGCCCCGGCGGCCACGTGGCGGTTCCAGTCGTCGATGGTGCGGATCAAGCCGTCCGCGTCGATGCCGGTCTTCGCGGCCAGCTCGGTGAGGTCGGCGGACTCGCAAAACCAGTCCGGGACGGGCTGTCCCGGCTCGACGCCCAGGAATCCATAGCGCTGCAAATGAATTGAATCGAACACCATCCATCCGCGGTCGTTGACGTACCCGCCGCGGGGATCGAGGTAGTGAAAGGCGCCGGCCATGGAGTTGTAGTCGCACGCCTCGTTGACGAAGCGCCGCCCCGCCGAGTTGACGATGATGCTCCGCGGCCGAGTCCGCTCCAGGCGCACGCTGCGGCTGCGTTGCCTGCCGTCGATCGTGTCGCCCGGGATCTGGACGATCGGCACCCACCAGGCCTCGCCCATGTTGGCCAGGTCGGCGCCGTGCGCCATCGCCATGCGCAGGCCGTCTCCGGTGTTATGGGGCGGGGACACCGCGCCGTGCATCGGGCCGCGCAGGAATGCCCGCACCAAACCCGGATCCCATTCGAAGCCTCCGACGCCCAGGACGACTCCGCGGCGCGCGCGCACCCGAATGGTTCGCCCGGGCAACGCGATGCGCGCCCCGACGATTTCGCCGTCCTCGGCGATGAGCTCCTCGGCCCGGGCGTCGGTCCGGGGCGTGACCCCGGCGTCCAGCAATCCCTTGAGCAGACCCGCAATCAACGCCGTGCCTGCGACGCACAGGTCGCTGCCTTCGCCGACCGTCACGTGCAGGCGGGCCCTCGTTTCGGCATCGATACCGACGTTGGACCAGTCGGCGGGGAAGGCGGTGATCCGGTCGCCCCACTCGCCGAGCCGGTTCAGATCGAAGGGCCCCGCGCTCAGCGACCGCCCGCCGCCGGGACGGCCCCCCGGCAGCTCGGGCCGGTAGTCCGGGAAGCCGGTGGCGACCTCGAAGCGCAGGGCGCTGTGCGCCTCGATGAAGTCGAGCATCGCGGGACCGGTGTGCACGAAAGTCTCGACCAGCTCGTCGTCCATCGAACCCAGGGACTGCGCGCGCAGGTATCGCAGCGCGTCGGCCGGGGTCAATTCGCCTTCGGGAGAACGGTTGTGGGCGGGGATCCACACCACACCGCCCGACACCGCGGTCGTTCCGCCGACCGTCGACGCCTTTTCGAAAACCTCCACCGACGCGCCGGACGCGGCGGCGGTGAGTGCGGCGGTGAGCCCGGCGCCCCCGCTGCCGAGCACGACGACATCGACCTGCATGTCCCACGGCATGTATCGCTACCCCTTCAGCTCAGCAGGTCCGACAACTGTTGCGCGGCTTTGACGACCGCGTCCTTACCGCGCATCACGACGTCTTCCCGGTGCGAGATGAGGTTGATGCAGGTTGGCGGCGACGGCGGCGGGCGGCGCACCGCCACGGCGAGGCCATAAGTGTTGGGCTCGATCTCCCCGTACGTGCTCACCCAGCCGCGCTCACGCGCGCGGGTCACCAGGTCGCGCTCTCCCGGACGCGGCGGCATGCTCGCGAGCAACGCGATCCCGGCGGCGCCGCGGTCCAGCGGATATCGGCTGCCCTCGTGGAAGGACAGCTGATAGGCCACGTGGCTCGGCACGATTACCGCGATGGCCACCTGCTGGTCGCCTTCCGCGATGAGCAACGAGACCGTGGTGCCGAGCTCGTCGGCCAGGGCCCGCAGCGTCGGAAGGCTGACTTGGCGAACGTTGCGGTCGAACGCGGCGCCGAGTACTGCGAGGCCGGCTGCGGGACGGTAGCGGCCGTCCTCGCCCTTGGCCACCAACCGAAAGTCCGCCAGCGTCGTCAGCAATCGATAGGCGATGGTGCGGTGCACTCCGACCTGGTCGGCGAGCTGTTGCACGGTGAGGCCGCCGGGGGAATCCGCCACCAGTTGCAGCGCGGTCAGTCCCCTGGCCAGCGTCTGCGAACCCGTTCCCGAACCCGTCACAGCCTTGACAGACCCAGACGGGAGAGCGAAGCTCTATATATAACGCACATTAGTGTGCGATATTAGCACACGCGATACGCCGAAAACGAGAACGAGATTCCCACTCATCGGCCAGAGAGGAACCGTGGCGGAGTTCGAGAGCATCTGGAGCGATCTGCAGGGCGTCGCGTTTGAGCAGGGCTACCTCGACGCCGGCGGAGTGCGGACGCGCTACCTGCGCGCCGGCGACCCCGGCAAGCCGGTGCTGGTGTTGTTACACGGATCGGGCGGCCACGCCGAGGCATACGTCCGCAACCTCGCAGCGCACGCCGGGCACTTCTGGACCTGGTCGATCGACATGCTGGGGCACGGCTACACGGATAAGCCGGGCCACCCGCTGGAGGTCCGCCACTACGTCGAACACCTGATGGCCGTCCTGCGCGCGGTCGGCGTCGATCGCGCCTGCATCAGCGGTGAATCGCTGGGCGGCTGGGTGGCCGCCCGCGCCGCCATCGACCATCCGGACGTGGTGGACCGGCTCGTCCTGAACACCGCGGGCGGCTCGCAGGCCGACCCGGTCGTGATGAAGCGGATCATCACGCTGTCCATGGCCGCCGCCGAAGACCCGACCTGGGAGACGGTGCAGGCGCGGATCAAGTGGCTGATGGCCGACAAATCCAAGGACTACGACGACCTGGTCGCCAGCCGCCAACGCGTCTACCGTCAGCCGGGATTCGTCGACGCCATGCGCGACATCATGGCATTGCAGGACCCCGAGATTCGGGCGCGCAACATCATCGGCCCGGACGAATACGGTGCGATCACCGCGCCGACCCTGGTGTTGTGGACCAGTGACGACCCGACCGCCGACGTGACCGAGGGCCGCCGGATTGCGTCGATGATCCCCAACGCACGCTTCGAGGTGATGCCTGGCTGCGGTCACTGGCCGCAGTACGAGGACGCCAAGGCCTTCAACCGTTTGCACCTCGACTTCCTGCTGGGGCGGTGATGAGCGGCGACGGGCAGCAACCCGACTTCGACGTCGTGGTCGTCGGCGCCGGACCGGTCGGCCTGACGCTGGCCAACATCCTTGGCCTGCAAGGCATCCGAACGGTGCTGGTCGAAGAACGCGACACGCTGATCGACTATCCGCGCGGAGTGGGGCTCGACGACGAGGCGTTGCGGACGTTTCAGTCGATCGGGCTGGCCGACCGGGTCGTGCCCCACACGGTGCCCAACCAGATCCTGCGTTTCGTCGACGCGAAACGGCGCGTGCTCGCCGAAATGGCCCCGCCCGACGCGCGTTTCGGGTGGCCGAAGCGCAACGGCTTCGTGCAACCCCTCGTCGACGCCGAATTGCTCACCGGCCTGGACCGGTTCGAGCACGTCGAGGTGTGGTGGGGGCGACCGATGACGGGGTGCCGTGAAGACGCCGGTGGGGTGACCGTCGAGCTCGGCGGGCACGACCACGAAACGTCCAGCCTGCGAGCGCGTTACGTCGTCGGTTGCGACGGGGGCCGAAGCACGACTCGCCGCATGATGGACGTGTCGTTCGACGGGACGACATCGTCGACGCGCTGGCTGGTGGTCGACATCGCCAACGACCCGCTCGGGCACCCCAACAGCGAGGTCGGCGCCGATCCCGAACGGCCGTACGCATCGATCTCGATCGCACACGGAATCCGGCGGTTCGAGTTCATGATCCACGCCCACGAGACCGACGAGCAGGCCGAAGATCCGGCGTTCCTGACGCAGATGCTGGCCCGGATGGTGCCGCACCCGGAGCGGGTCGACGTGATCCGGCGGCGCGTCTACACCCATCACTCGCGGATCGCCGGGGCGTTCCGCAAGGGTCGGCTGCTGCTGGCCGGCGACGCCGCGCACCTGATGCCGGTCTGGCAGGGTCAGGGCTACAACAGCGGAATCCGCGACGCGGCCAACCTGGGTTGGAAGCTGGCCGCGGTGGTGAGCGGTCGGGCCGGCGACAAGCTGCTGGACACCTATGACGTGGAGCGCCGCAAGCACGCGCGGGCGATGATCGACCTGTCCACGATGGTGGGTCGAGTGATCTCGCCGACCAACCGGCGCGTGGCCGGTGCGCGAGACCTGCTGGTGCGGTCGGCGTCGATCGTGCCGTCGCTCAAGCGATATGTGCTGGAGATGCGGTTCAAGCCGATGCCGCGCTACGAACAAGGAGCCGTCGTGCACGCCGCCCCGGGGCGGGCGGATTCGCCGGTGGGCACGCTGTTCATCCAGCCGCGGGTCGATACCCGCGAAAACGACAACGTGCTGTTGGACGACGTCATCGGTGACTGGTTCGCCGTGCTGTGCTGGAACAACGACCCCCGCCAGATCCTCGGCGACGTCGCCTTCGCGAACTGGAAAGCGCTGGGCGCGAAGTTCATTGCGCTGCGGCCCGTGACCCAGCTGCACTGGACCGGTCACGACCATCCCGACGTGGTGGTCGTGGGGGACCCCACCGGTGCCGTCAAGTCCTGGTTCGACACCCACCAGGAGTCGGTGCTGTTCCTGCGTCCGGACCGCTGTATCGCCGGCGCCTGCATCGCCCAGCGCGCCCCCGACCTGAGCGCCGCACTCCTCGCCGCGCTCACCCTCACGCCACGAGGGGGTGATCCGCAAAGTGGCACTGGCTCTGTGCTGTATGTCGCACAGCCCGCTCCTGAATCTTCCGGGGCCGTCGCAGGACCTGCTTGACGACATCGAGGGAGCGATCGCCGACGCGCGCCGCTTCGTCGACGACTACGATCCCGAACTCGTCGTCAGCTTCTCCCCGGACCACTACAACGGGTTCTTCTACAAGATGATGCCGCCCTTCTGCATCGGCACGGGCGCCAACGGGATTGGGGACTACGGCACCCATGCCGGTCCGCTCGACGTTCCCGAGAAGCTCGCGACCGACTGCGCGAAAGCCGTGCTCGACGCCGGGGTCGACGTCGCGGTCTCGGCCTGCATGGACGTGGACCACGGCACCGTCCAGCCGCTGGAAAAGCTGTTCGGCGCGGCGACCGCGCGCCCGGTGATACCCATCTTCATCAATGCGATCGGCGTGCCGCTGGGGCCGTTACATCGTTGCCGGGCACTCGGTACCGCCGTCGGCAGCTACCTGGCCACGCTGGACAAGCGGGTATTGGTGCTGGGCTCGGGTGGGCTCTCGCACAGCCCGCCGGTGCCCACGCTGGCGACCGCGCCGGCACCCGTGCGGGAGCGCATCGTGCACGGTCGGCCGATGACACCCGAACAGCGCCAGGCCCGGCAGTCTGCCGTGATCGATGCGGCCAAGAGTTTCGCCGCCGGCGACAGCGACCTGCAACCGCTGAACCCGATGTGGGATCAGCGGTTCCTCGAGATCATCGACGGCGGATGGCTCACCGAACTCGACCAGTGGTCCAATTCGTTCGTGACCCACGAGGGCGGCAGCTCCGCCCAGGAGATCAGAACGTGGGTCGCCGCATTCGGGGCGCTGGCGAGCGCGGGCCCCTACGAAACCGTCGGGCGCTACTACAAGCCCGCCCCCGAACTGATCGCCGGATTCGCCATCAGGACGGCGGTACCGAAATGACGGCCACGACAGACGGTTTCGACCATGTCGTCGACGTTCTCGTCGTCGGGTCGGGTGGCGGCGGCATGACGGCCGCGCTCACCGCCCAGGCCGCGGGTCTGGACGCGCTGGTGGTGGAGAAGTCACCGTGCTTCGGCGGCTCCACCGCCCTGTCCGGGGGTGGCATCTGGGTGCCGGGGGCGCCCGCGCAGCGCAGGGAGGGCTACGTCCCGGAACCCGATCGCGTCATCGAATACCTGCGGCTGATCACCGAAGGACTGGTGAGCGAGTCGCGAATCCGGCAGTACGTCGAGTCCGCACCGAAAATGCTCGGGTTCCTGGAGCGGCTCTCCGGATGGTGCGAGTTCGTCTGGAAGCCGGGCTACGCCGACTACTATCCGGAGCTGCCCGGCGGATCGGACCTCGGCAGCACCATCAACGTCCCGCCCATAGACCTGCGGGAGCTGGGGCCCGACGAACAACTGCTGCTGAAGCCGCTGGCATTCGCGCCCAGAGGAATCTGGCTGGGGCCCAAGGAGCTTCGGACCTTTTACCGCATCCGGCAATCGTGGGCCGGCAAGGGCGTGTTGCTGAAGCTGATCGGGCGGATGGTCCGGGCACGGGTGTTCGGTGAGCGGATGGCGGCGATCGGGCAGTCCTTGGCCGCTCGGCTCAGATTGACCATGCGGGAGCGCGGCATCCCGCTGTGGCTCGACTCGCCGATGACCGAGCTGCTCGCCGACGCCGACGGATCGGTGACCGGTGTGGTGGTGGAAAGGGACGGCGAAGCGCGGCGCATCGGCGCGCGTCTCGGCGTCATCCTGGCCTCCGGTGGCTTCGACCATGACCTGGCCTGGCGCAAGGAACTGCTACCCGTGGTGGATCAGGACTGGAGCTTCGGCAACCCCGCCGCCATGGGCGACGGCATCCGCGCGGCCCAGAAGCTGGGTGCCGCAGTCGAGTTGCTCGACGAGGCGTGGTGGTTTCCCGCCATCCAATGGCCGGACGGCCGGATGCAGTTCATGCTCAACGAGCGCATGATGCCGGCGCAGTTCATCGTCAACGGCGACGGCAAGCGCTTCGTCAACGAGGCGGCGCCCTACATGGACTTCGGCCACGCCATGATCGACGGACAAAGGACCGGGGTCACCCACATCCCCTGTTGGCTGATCACCGACCACAGGTCGTGGAATCGCTACGTCATCGGAGGCCACCTCCCGATACCCAAGATCCCGGGTGCACCGGTGCCCACCGGCCGCAAGGTCCCCGCGGCGTGGCTGGAATCGGGCGTGGTCAAGGCCGCGATGAGCTGGGACGAGATGGCGGACCGCATCGGCGTGCCTGTCGACCATCTTTCCCAAACCGCCCGCCGTTTCAACGAACTCGCCCGCAATGGTCACGACGACGATTTCCACCGCGGCGACAGCGTCTACGACAACTACTATGGCGATCCCACACTGCCCAATCCCAACCTCCATCCGCTGGGCGACCCGCCGTATTACGCGTTCCGGATCGTCCTCGGTGACCTCGGGACGTCCGGGGGCCTGAGCACCGACGAATACGCGCGGGTGCTGCGGGACGACGCCTCGGTGGTGCCGGGACTGTACGCGGTGGGTAACACCTCCGCGCCGGTGATGGGCCGCAGCTACGCCGGCGCGGGGGCGACCATCGGCCCCGCCATGACGTTCGGCTTCGTCGCAGCGAATCACATTGCCGCACATGCCGCCAAAACCCTTAATTCTCATAGGAGGTAACAAATGAAGGTCTCGCTGTTCTACGAGTTCGCCCTGCCACGGCCCTGGGCACCCGACGACGAACACGTCATGATGCAGGAGTGCCTCGACGAGGTCGAGGCGGCCGACAAGGCCGGCTTCTCCACCGTCTGGCTCACCGAGCACCACTTCCTCGAGGAGTACTGCCACTCGACGGCGCCGGAGATCTTCCTGGCCGCGGCCAGCCAGCGGACCAAGAGCATCCGGCTCGGATTCGGCATCATGCACCTGCCGCCGGTGGTCAATCACCCTGCCCGGGTCGCCGAACGCATCGCCACCCTCGACCTGCTCTCCAACGGCCGAGTCGAGTTCGGCACCGGGGAATCGTCCTCCGTGGGCGAACTCGGCGGGTTCAACATCGATCCCGCCGACAAGCGGGCCCAGTGGGAAGAGGCCCTCGAGGTCTCGATCCGCTGCATGATCGAGGAGCCGTTCTCCGGCTTCGACGGCGAGCACGTCCAGATGCCGGCGCGCAACGTCGTTCCCAAGCCGCTGCAAAAGCCCCACCCGCCGGTCTGGGTGGCCTGCACGCGGCCGGCGAGCGTGCAAATGGCAGCCCAAAAGGCAATCGGCGCCTTGAGTTTCGCCTACACCGGTCCCGGCCCGCTGACCGAGCGGGTGAACGGGTACTACAAGGAGTTCGAAGAGAACGGCGTGCCCGTCACGCCGCGCATCAATCCGAACATCCTGGCCATCGGGGGCGACCTGTCGATGATGGTCGCCAAGACCGACGAGCAGGCGCTGCAACGGCTGGGACAGGGCGGCGGCTTCTTCTCGTTCGGCATCATGCACTACTACATGACGGGCGTTCACACCCCCGGGCGGACCGGGGTATGGAAGCGGTACCTGGAAGAGGTCGAGAAGGATCCGACGCTGGCCTACGGCCCCGGGCGTGGCGCGATCGGATCGCCCGCCACCGTGCGTGAATTCCTGCGCGGCTACGAGGAAAGCGGTGTCGACGAGATCATCCTGCTGCTCAACCCGCGCAGCCACGAGGGCACGATGGAATCCATCGAGTTGATGGGCTCCGACGTGCTGCCCGAATTCATCGAGCGCGACGCCAAGGCGGTAATCGAGAAGGCCAAGCGGTTGGAGCCCGTCATCGAGAAGGTGGAGGCGCGGCGGCCGCAATCCAGCGCGCCGCAGTTCGACGAGAAGTACTCATTCGGTGGGCTGCCCACCGGCCGGGGCGGTAAGTTCACCGCCAGCGAAATCCCCGAAGCGATGGCGGAGATCAACGAGGGCCGGGTGCAGGCGGCCCAGCGGTTGAAGGAACAACAGCAGAACAAGTGACTCCGGGAGGTCGCTGAAACAGGAGACGGCCTTGGGATCGATCGACGAGCTCTGGCGCTACGACGGCCGCCGTGCGGTGGTGACCGGGTGCGCCTCGGGCATCGGGGGGCAGCTGGTTCGCCAACTCACCGAACTCGGTGCCGACGTCGTCGGGCTGGACAGGCTGCGACCGGACGTGCAGCTCAACGACTTTCGTGAGGTGGACCTGGCTGTCCAGGGTTCGATCGATGACGCCGTCGCCTCGATCGGCGGGCCGGTCGACGCGCTTTTCAACGTCGCCGGCGTCTCGTCCGGGATCGGCGACCCCGCCCTCGTTGCCACGGTGAACTTCCTGGGCCTGCGCCATTTCACCGAGGCGCTGGTTCCCAAGATGGTCGCGGGATCGTCGATCGTGAGCGTGTCCTCGCTCGCGGCGGCCGCCTATCGCGAACACGTGGCGCTGGTCGCGCCCCTGCTGAACACCGCGACGATGCGGGAGGGCATCGAGTGGTGCCACGCCAATCCCCAGGGCCTCGGCAACGGCTACCAACTGTCCAAAGAGGCGATCATCTTCTACACCATGCGAAGCGCTACACCGCTGGGTGCCAGGGGCATCCGCATCAACTGCACCGGCCCCGGGGTCACCGAGACCCCGATCCTCGACCAGCTCCGGACTGCGTACGGGCAGGGATTCCTCGACGACATCCCCAAGCCGTTGGGTCGGGTCTCCGACCCCGAAGAGCAGGCCGCGGTATTGCTCTTCTTGAATAGTGGTGCAGCCAGCTACATCACGGGCCAGGTCATCTGGGTCGACGGCGGAAACGTGGGCGCCGCGATTGCGCGTGACCTCTTACCAAGGCAGGAAGGAGCCCGGTGACCGACTTGACCGACTTCCGTCGGGCCGCGCGCGACGTCTCCAACTGGGGACGGTGGGGCGACGACGACGAGCTAGGCACCCTCAACTTCATCACCGCGGACAAGGTAGCCCAGGCCGCGAGTCTGGTGAGGCACGGCAAGGTGTTCCCGCTCGGCGTGGACTTCGGCGCCTCGGGTCCGCAGGGCGCGTTCGAGTTCCGGCACAACCCGGTCCACATCATGACCGTCGACGGCGGCGACGTGCACACGCTGGCCAAGTACGGGCCGAACTGGCCGCGTAACCCGTTGGCCCACCAGCTGAGTGGCTACATGACGGCCGACAACCCGTTCCGGTTCAACGACGACATCATCATCATGCCGTTGCAGGCGGCGAGCCAGTGGGATGCGCTGTCCCACGTCTACTACGACGACCACCTCTACAACGGTTTCGCGGCGGATTCGGTGACCAGCATGGGCGCCTACCACTGCGGTATCGACAAGGTCGACGTCAAGGGCATCACCTCCCGCGGCGTGCTGCTGGACCTGGTTCGCCACCGCGGGGCGGAGGTCTTCCTCGAAGCCGGGAATCCGATCTCGCCGGAGGAACTCGACGACGTGGTTCGCGCCCAGGGCGTGACCATCGGCCGGGGCGACATCGTGCTCATCCGGACCGGCTGGTGGACAAGGTTTCTCATGACCGGAGACAAGACGGAAGGCTACTCCGGGCTCGACTGGCGGTGCGCCCACTGGCTGCACGATCACGAGATCGCGGCCGTCGCCGCCGACAACCTTCAGGTCGAAGACCTGGTGTCCGGCATCGACGGAATCACCTTCCCCCTGCACCTGCTCTGCCTGCGCGACATGGGGATGATCTTCGGCGAATACTGGGACCTCACCGCGCTCGCCGAGGACTGCGCCGCCGACGGCGTGTACGAGTTCCAGCTCGTCGCGCCGCCCCTGCGGGTGGTCGGGGCGGTCGGCTCTCCGGTCAACCCGATCGCGATCAAGTGATGGCCTTCGCGCGCAAGAGCATGCTGGTGGACGGCCTGACGACCGGCTACCTTGAGGCGGGCGACGGCGAGCCGGTGGTGCTGCTGCACGGCGGTGAATTCGGCGCGAGCGCCGAGCTGGGCTGGGAACGCAACATCGCGGCGCTGGCCGGCCGATACCGGGTGCTCGCACCGGACCAGCTGGGCTTCGGGGCCTCGGCGAAGGTCATCGATTTCGTCGACGGGCGCGGGATGCGGATCCGGCACGTGGCGCGGTTCTGTGAACTGCTCGGCGTCGACTCGGCGCACTTCGTCGGCAACTCGATGGGCGCCATCAACCTGCTCACCGACGCCACGGCGGACACGTCGCTGCTACCGGTCCGCAGCCTGACGATCATCTGCGGGGGCGGAGACATCCAGCAGAACAAACACTTTGCGGCGCTGCAGGAGTACGACGCGACGCTCCCGGCCATGCGGCGCATCGTCGAAGCCCTGTTCCACGACCCCGGCTATCCGGACGACGAGCAATACGTGGGACGCCGCTACGAGTCGAGTACCGCGCCGGGTGCGTGGGAGGCGGTGGCGGCGGCGCGTTTTCGCCGCCCGGGCTCGTCACGTCCCCCCACCCCGTCGAGCGCGCGGGTCTACCAGCGCATCAGCGTGCCGACGTTGGTCGTCGAAGGGGGAGACGACAAGCTGCTGCCGGCCGGCTGGTCCGCCCAGATCGCCAAGCAGATCGACGGTGCCCGCTCCGTCGTGGTCGACAGGGCCGGCCACTGCCCACAGATCGAGCAGTCGGCAGCGGTGAACGGTCTGCTGCTCGATTTCCTCGCCGCGAACGTTTAGAACACGTAGTCCAGCCGGGTCTGCATGCCTGCCTCTTGGTGATAGGTGTTGTGGCAGTGCAACATCCACAAACCCGGATTGTCGGCCACCAGCACGGCGAGCAGTTTCTGGTTGGGCAGCACCATCAGGGTGTCCTTGCGGGGTCCGGGGCTTCCGTCGGCCTTGATCAGTTGGAAAGTGTGGCCGTGCAGGTGAATCGGGTGATACATCATCGTGGTGTTGTCGAACGTGATCGTGGGGCGTTCACCCTGCCGGACGTGCAACGGTTCGGTGTCGCTGTAGGGCTTTCCATTGATAGTCCAGTTGTACTGGACCATGTTGCCGCCCAACACCACCGGGAGGTTCAGGCCCGGCTGCGGCCGGCCCAGGTTCACCGGCGTTGTGGCCGTGAACATCTCGACCGTGCCCACCCGTCGATTGAGCTCCGGCGGTTGGAATCCGGGGTCGGGCGGGCCGCCCGCGCCGGTGGACAGCAGCGCGCGGGCCAGAGCGTTCTTTCCCTCCGCGAGTGCGACCAAGGGGAATACGCCGTCGGCGGCGGTCACGATGACGTCGTAGCGCTCGGCCATCCCGATCAGCAGCGCGTCGACCTGGGTGGGGACCACGGGGTAACCGTCGGTGTGGGTGACCGTCATCGAATGACCGGCCAGCGCGACGCGGAACGTGGTGTCGGAGCCGGTGTTGATGAAGCGGATCCGGATGCGCTGCCCCGGCTTCGCGCTGAAGCTCATGGGAGCGGCGGGGATTCGGCCGTTGATCAGGTAGTAGGGGTAAGCGATGTCGCCGGCGTCGCCGCCGATCAGATCGCTTCTGCCCACGCTGCCGCCAGAGGTCGCGGCCGTCGGGGGCGGCGGGCTTGTCGAGCTGGTCGGGCTGGTCGACGTTGCCGAGGTCTCACTCGTCGACGTCGTCGTGGGCGTCTCACTCGTGGTGGAAGTGGTGGTCGTCGTCGGGGGCGCGCTTGGCGGGGCGGGCTTGTTCGGGCTGGTCAGTTCGGTGTAGAGCTGCTGAGGCGACTTTCCGATGCCGTCGGTCCAGTCATCAAGTACCACAATCCATTCGGCATCGTAATTGCCCTCCGTCGGGTCGTCGACGATGACCGGCAGGTAGAGACCCGTGTCGGCGTCCAGGCCGCCGGTATGCGGATGGGCCCAGTAGGTGCCCGCATTCGGGACGGAGAAGCGGTAGGTGAAGTCCTGGCCGGCCGGGATGTTCGGGCTGGCGGGCGCGGCGCCGTCCATGTCGTTGCGCAGCGCGATGCCGTGCCAGTGCACCGACGTCGGGTGGTCGAGCCGGTTCGACACGTTCACCACCAGCTCGTCACCGATTCGCGCCCGAATCGGCGCTCCGGGGATCGAGTTCCCGTAGGCCAGCGTGCGGACAACGGGACCGCCGAGGTCGATCTGGACCGATTGAGCGGTCAGGCTGGCGGTGACGGTGCGGCCGCTGTGCGGCCGGGCGGCCTCGGCGGCGTCAATGGCGGCGGCCATCTGGGCGTCGCCCGACAGCGCGGGCTTGGATTGACTGCACGCCGTCAGCGCGAACCCCCCGGCGATGCCGGCGGCGATGAATCCTCGCCTGGTGAGGAGCGTTTGCTCGAAGGGGGCACCACTTGCGGGTTGCACACGCATCGATCGCTCCTCGTTTGCTCGACTCGTCCCCCTGTCTTATACCGCGTCCGGGCGGCCCGCGGAGCGCAACGGGCAGCACCGATCGTGGGCGGCGAGCAGCGCCGCGCGGCCGAAGCGAACATGAACCGACCTCGTTTTTCAGTGCCCGGCTAGACGGCAGGCTGGTAGATCCGCTGGGCCGGCAGCGGCGTGACGCCGAGTTCGGCGGCGACCGCGTCGAGCGCGCGCTGGGCGGTATCGAGGTGCACCCGGCCGTCGGCGGTGAAGTACGGACCGATGTAGTGCTCGTAGTGGCGTTGCAGTTCGGCGACCGTCAGCCGGTTCAAGAATGACGCCATGTGGCCGATCGCCAAATCGGGCCGTTCCGCCATGGTCTTCAGGGCACGTCGGTTGGCCCGCACCACCGCTTGGACAGCCGGGCTGTCGATCGGAAGCCGGGTCGGATCCACAGCGACTCCGACGGTGGGAATCTGGAAGTGATCTCCCACCCAGGCCAGCGCGTGGAAGCCTTCCTCCTCGGCGACCTGCTCGGGATCAAGAGTGCTCCCGACATACGCGGCGTCGATCGACTTATCCCGCAGCTTCCTCAAATCCATCTGGTAGTCACCGGGCGCGCGCACCACACACTCGAGGTCGTGATCGGGATCAAGGCCGTGCCGACGCAGCACGATTCGGGCGAAGCAGCCCGGCGCGGTGTGCGGTGCGTGCACCGCAAGCCGGCGCCCGCGAAGATCCGCCATGGATCTCACCCCGGCGCCGCCCAGGAACCAGAACAGCGGACGGTGCGTGTTGACGCTCAGGACCGTCCATTCGATGCCGTGCGTCAGTCGCGACAACACGGCACGTCCGAGGCCGATCGTCGCGCAGGAGCGCAGACGCTCTGTGTCCCAGCCTATTCCGTCCCGCACCGCCACGTGCACCCCCTCATCGTGGAAGTAACCCTCCTGATCGGCCACATACGCGACCAGTTCTTCGTGAATGCCGCGCCCGACGTAGGCCAAATCGATGGTGTGCACGGTGTTCAGTCCATCGCCAGGCCGCCGTTGACCGGCAGATAGTGCCCGGTGGTGAAACCCGAGTCCGCACTGGCCAAGAACGCGATCGTGTGGGCGACCTCCTCGGGGGTGACGAGCCTACCCATCGGCGCGGCCTCTCCGAGCTGACGCACCCGCTCGGAGGAGAGCTGCCCGGTCACCGTCGTGCCGCCCACGGTGGCGGGCGCGACGAGATTCGCGGTGATCCCGTGCGGCGCCAGCTCGAGTGCGACGTATCGGACGAACTGGTCCAGCGCCGCCTTCGCCGTGCCCAGCGCGATCATCCCTTCGCGCGGACGACGCGAAAGTCCGGTGCTCAGATAGATCAACCGGCCATATTCGCGGGAAATCATGTGCGGTACAACAGATTTGGTCAACAGGTATGCGGCGTGCAGCTCGGTGTTCACCTTGCCACCCAGTTGTTCCCAGGTGAGGTCGGCGAACGAGGTGACGACGAACGGGATCAGCGCATTGTGGACCAGCACGTCGGCCCCGCCCCAGCGCTGCGCGATTTCGTCGACCATCGCCGACACGTCGCCGGGCACGGTGACATCGGCCTGAATCGCGACGGCTTCGCCGCCGGCCGCGGTGATGCCGGCCACCACCTCCTCCGCTTCCGGCGCGCTCGCGCGGTGGTTGACCACCACCCGCATGCCCGCCTCGGCCAGGACCCGCGCGGTCGCCGCCCCGATTCCCCGGCTTGCTCCGGTGATCAATGCGACTCGTGGCATCGGTCTCACCCCCCGGTGGCTTTCCGCGGCCGGCTAGCGCGCACCGCTGGGAGTTTGACTGGCCTTCCAGTCGCTGAAGCGGGTGGAGTAGATCGTCGGGTCTTCCCCGTCGATGGGAACGATGCTGTGGTCATCGAGTTCGGCGCCGTAGTAGCGCGCCGTCGGATCGGTCACGACCTGGCGTGCATCGCCGTCCGCGGCCAGGCTGGCGCGGGCGAAGTCGTCCATGCCCAGCTTTTCGGGACCCGCGATGTTGGTGACCCCATTGGTCGGCTCACCGGCCGCTGCGCGGCTTACGGCCGCGGCGACGTCCTTGGCGGCGATGGGCTGGAACGCCGCATGCGGCAGGCGAACAGTGTCGCCGTCGGTCGCCGAATCGGCGATGCCGCTGACGAATTCGAAGAACTGCGTCGCCCGCACGATCGAGTACGGCTGTCCCGATTCCTTGATCAGCTTCTCCTGGGCGACCTTGGCCCGCATGTAGCCGCTCTCCTGGGTGCGATCGGCGCCCACGATCGAGAGGGCTACATGGTGCTGCACGCCGGCGGCCCGCTCCGCCTCCAGCAGGTTGCGGGTGGAGGTGGTGAAGAAGTTCAGCACATCGTCGTCGGCCCACGACGGCGAATTCGACACGTCTACCACCGTGTGCACGCCCGCCACGGCCTCGGCGAGACCTTCGCCGGTCACGGAGTCGACCCCCGACCGCGGCGAGGCTGACACCGCCTCGTGCCCCAACTCCGTCAGATTGGCGATGACCTGCGACCCGATGAGTCCGCTGCCCCCGATGACCAATACCTTCATGTCGAGCCCTCCCGAGTTTCCCGATGAACTGGTCCCCTCAGCATGGCCGGTGCGCGGGACAAGGGGAACCCTCGGGCCGTACCCTCTCCCTCCGACCGCTTAAATCAACTGCTTGACTTAACCTGGTCGACGCGGATTAACTCGTCGGGTGGTCAACGAACTGGCTGGCAAGGTTGCCATCGTTACCGGCGGCGCGTCGGGAATCGGTCGCGGGATAGCGGAACGGTTCGTTGCCGAGGGGTCGCGGGTGGTCATCGCCGACGTCGAGGCGGACCGGGGCGAGGAGCTGTCCGCCACGTTGGGCGCCGGGGCGTTGTTCCGGCGCACGGACGTCTCCGATCCCGAACAGGTCGGGGCTTTGGTCGCCACCACCGTCGAGAGATTCGGCGGCCTGCACGTGATGGTGAACAACGCCGGGATTTCCAGCCCCCTGCGCCGGCTGCTCGACGACGATCTCGCCGACTTTCACCGGGTGATGGGGGTCAACGTCCTGGGGGTGATGGCCGGCACCCGGGATGCCGCTCGCCACATGGCCGAAAACGGCGGCGGATCGATCATCAACCTGACGTCGATCGGCGGAATCCAGGCGGGCGGCGGGGTGATGATCTACCGTGCTTCGAAGGCCGCGGTCGTCCAGTTCACCAAGTCGGCGGCAATCGAGTTGGCGCGCCATGAGATTCGGGTCAACGCGATTGCCCCCGGCAGCATCCCCACCCCTATCCTGGCGTCGTCGGCGGTCGACGTGGATCCGGATGAGCTGGCGCGGTTCGAGGCGAAAATTCGGCAGGGGATGCGCGACGACCGGCCACTGAAGCGGGAGGGCACGCCCGAGGACGTCGCCGAGGCGGCGTTGTACTTCGCCACCGACCGGTCGCGCTATGTCACCGGTACGGTGCTGCCGGTAGACGGGGGGACGTCCGCCGGCAAGGTGATCCGCCCCCGCAAGGGCGAGTGAGGGCGCCGCGTCAGGGCTCTTGCGCTGGATGTCCGGCGTGGGTTTCCAGCCGTAGCTTCGCGAGTGCCTGCGCGCGCTCAAGGTCCTCGGCGCCAGCGCTTTCCGTGATCACGCTGTGCGAGTGCGTCAGCACGCCGAGCACCGCTTCGCTGGGGAGATCGGGAAATTGGCGCCCGAGCACCTCGGCCGCGCGCCTCAACTCGAAAAGTTTCGGATACGCGCGCTCCTCCGGCGTCGGGGGTACGACGCGGGTGACGTCCTGGGCGTGCTGCAGGACGGCGACGGTCTTCTTGCCGTCCTTGATCGGGTCGTTCATCGGTGTCCAGACCCGGTAGACGAACGCGCCCGGGTTCCGCCGGTCGGGAAGGTCGTAGCGCTGGACCCCCATCCAGTGCCGAACCCCACGGCGGAAGACCCACTCCAGCGACGCGGAGACGTTGGCCACCCCGTCCGCTTCAGGATCAGCCGGGTTGTCCGGAAAGACGTCGAACAGCTGGTGGCCCAGCAGCTCTTCGCGCGGATGCCCCGACACGCGTTCGCAGGCGGAATTCACTGCGCGGATGCGCAAGTCGGCGTCGGCCAACAGGTACGGCGACCACTTCGATTGGAACCACGCGGATTCCTCGATCGCCGCTACCCGGCTGGCTGACAACATGCCTACCCCCGCAATGGTTCACCGTCCTGACACCGCCACGTCGCCGCCGCGCAAGAAGCCATCGTGACCCAGTGGGGCCGACCCGGGCGAGGGACCTTTGTCACCCGCTGTCCGCCATGTGGCACCGAAGCGACGCCGTCGCACGGCGAACGGCGAATGGCGAATGGCGAATTAAATCAATCGCTTGACTTAATCGCGCGGCCGCGGTTGACTGTCCGGGTGACCACCATCGGCCGGACCGTGCGAACCGAGCGGGCCAGTTCCACGCAGGAAGCGATCTTGGTCGCGGCCGAGCGGTTGTACGCCGAGCACGGCATGTTCGCGGTGTCGAACCGTCAGGTGAGCGAGGCCGCCGGCCAGGGCAATAACGCCGCGGTGGGCTACCACTTCGGCACCAAGGCCGATCTGGTCCGGGCGATCGAACACAAGCACCGCCGGCCGGTCGAGCAGTTGCGCGAGCAGATGGTGGCCGAGTTGCTCGACTCGAAGAAATCCCCGGGGATGAGGGATTGGGTCGCCTGCCTGGTGCGCCCGCTGACCGATCACCTGGAGGAGCTCGGCAATCCCACTTGGTATGCGCGGTTCGCGGCGCAGGCGATGACCGATCCCGCGTACTACAACATCATCGTCAAGGGCGCGCTGAGCTCACCGTCGCTGGTCCAGGTCGTCGACGGCATCAACCGCTGCCTGCCCGACCTGCCGGCCGAAGTGCACTTCGAACGAAACATCATGGCCCGCAACCTGTTGATGCACACGTGCGCCGATCGGGAACGAGCGCTGGCCGCGGGTGCTTCACCGTCCCAGCGGTCTTGGCGGGCCGCGGCATCGGGCCTCATCGACGCCATCGTGGGCTTGTGGCTTGCGCCCGTCACGCCGTACGAGTGAAAGGTCTGCAGATGAAAGTGGCTGTCGACCAAGACGTCTGCGCGTCATCGGGGAACTGCGTGTTGAACGCGCCCGAGGTGTTCGACCAGCGCGACGATGACGGCGTCGTGGTTCTGCTCAACCCCAGTCCATCGCCCGAACAGGCCGACGGCGCCCGGCGGGCAGCCGCGGCCTGCCCCGCGCTCGCCATCCACATCGAGGAATGACATGTCGGAAACGCTGACCAACACTTCCGCGGCCGAGGCGGCATCCGGGATCCCGGATTATCCGATGCCGAGGCAGGTGGGCTGCCCGTTCGCGCCGCCGCCTGGTGTGATGGCGCTGGCCAAGATGCGACCGCTGTCCCGGGTCCGGATCTGGGACGGCAGCACACCGTGGCTCATCACCGGGTACGAGCAGGTGCGGGAGCTGTTCTCGGATTCCCGGGTCAGCGTCGACGACCGGCTGGCCGGTTTTCCGCACTGGAACGCGGGCATGTTGTCCACGGTGCACAAGCGGCCGCGTTCGGTCTTCACCGCCGACGGGGAAGAGCACACCCGGTTTCGGCGCATGCTGTCGAAACCCTTCACGTTCAAGCGCGTTGAGGGTCTGCGCCCGGCCATCCAGCAGATCACCGACGATCACATCGATGCGATGCTGGCCGGCCCGCGGCCCGCCGACGTGATCACCGCGCTGGCGTTGCCGGTTCCGTCGTTGGTGATCAGCCAGTTGCTCGGGGTCCCGTACGAGGACGCCGACATGTTCCAGCACCACGCGAATGTCGGGCTCGCGCGGTACGCGACGGGCGAAGACACCGTCAAGGGCGCCATGAGCCTGAACAGGTATCTCGCGCAGCTCATCGAGGCCAAGATGGAGGATCCGGGCGAGGATGCGGTGTCCGATCTCGCCGAGCGGGTGAAGGCCGGCGAGCTGAGCGTGAAAGAGGCGGCGCAGCTGGGTACCGGGTTGCTGATCGCCGGGCACGAGACCACCTCGAACATGATCGGCCTCGGGGTGCTCGCGCTGCTGATGAACCCGGACCAGTTGGCGGTGTTGCGCGACGCCGAGGACCCCAAGGTCGTTGCCAGCGCGGTCGAGGAATTGTTGCGCTACCTCAGCATCATTCAGAACGGTCAGCGTCGCGTCGCGCTCGAAGACATCCACATCGCCGGCGAGACGATCCGCGCCGGCGAAGGGATCATCATCGACCTGGCCCCGGCCAACTGGGATCCGCACGCATTCCCCGAGCCCGACCGGTTGTACCTGCACCGCTCGGGGGCCGACCGCAACGTCGCTTTCGGCTACGGCCGGCATCAGTGCGTGGGACAGCAGCTCGCCCGCGCCGAGCTGCAAATCGTGTACCGCACCCTGCTCCGCCGCATCCCGACGCTCGAACTGGCCGTCCCGGTCGAGGACGTGCCCCTCAAAGACGACCGACTCGCCTACGGCGTCTACGAACTTCCGGTGACCTGGTAGCCCCCGGGTCGCTACGCTCACAACGCCGATCCGAATGGAGGGTCAACGATGACGACTCAAACAAGCACCGTTTCGCTCTATCCGCCCGGCGGCTTCGGCGCCCCCAAGGATCGCCGCGGCCACGCCTCGGGCGCGGACGTCGGCCTGCCGCCGGGAACCGTGGTGTTCTCCGCGGACAACCACATCTCGCTGGCGGATGACATTTTCTACCAACGCTTTCCCGACGACCTCAAGGACAAAGCGCCGCGGATCTGGTACGAGGACGGCGCCTACCAAGTCGGCCGCAAGGGTCAGTCGTTCCTGCCGGGTGACTTCAGTGCGGTGCTGATGCAATACGACGACCTTCCGGGCGCGGCAAGCACCAACATCGAGGCGCGCATCCAGGAGCTGCACGACGACGGCGTCGAAAAGGAACTGGCGTTCCCCAACGCGATCCTGGCGCTGTTCCATTACCCGGACAAGAAACTTCGCGAACTGGCCTTCCGCATCTACAACGAGTACATCGCCGAGCTCCAGGAACGCTCGGATGGCCACTTCTACGGCGCCGGCCTGATCAACTGGTGGGACCCCCAAGGGACCCGACGGACGCTGGACGAGCTGAAGTCACTGGGGCTCAAGACTTTTTTGATGCCACTGAACCCGGGCAAGGATGACGACGGCAACCCGATCGACTACTCCAGCACGTCGATGAGCCCGGTGTGGGATGAGATCGAAGCCGCCGGCCTTCCGGTCACCCACCACATCGGGGAGACGCCGCCGAAGAGCCCGACCGAGTTCAACAGCGTCGTGGTCGGGATGATGATCAACATCGACGGCTTCCGGGAGACGTTCGCCAAGTACATCTTTGGCGGCATCCTCGACGATCATCCCGGCCTGCGGATCGGCTGGTTCGAGGGCGGCATCGCCTGGGTTCCGTGGGCGTTGCAGGACGCCGAGCACCTGGTCGCCTCCTACCAGCACATGTTCAACCGCCCGTTGCAGCACGACGTGCGGTACTACTGGGACAACCATATGAGCGCGTCGTTCATGGTCGACCCGCTCGGCCTGCAGCTGATCGACAAGATCGGTGTGGACAAGGTGATGTGGTCCAGCGACTACCCGCACAACGAAAGCACCTACGGGTATTCCGAGAAGTCGCTGGCCGCCGTCGTGGACGCGGTCGGCCCCGCCGACGCCGCGAAGATCGTGAGCGGCAACATCACCGCATTTCTGGGCCTGTAGGAGACCCGATGACGACGTTCGCGCAAGCGGGCGCGGGCACCAGCAGCCTGGTGATCCCCGAGACGCCAGACCTGGGCCGCATGCGCCGCGAAACAGGGGACCGGCTCCGCTCGGCGATGGCCGAACGCGGCGTCGACGCGCTGATCCTGCTGGGCAACAGCGCGGTGGTCTATGCCACCGGGACGAGTTGGCCGCTCGGCGACGCCGGGCTGTCCTATGTGGAGCGGCCGGTCGCCGTCGTGCTCGCCGGGGACGAGTGGCCGCACCTGTTCCTGCCGTTCCGTGAGGGCGCGTCGCAGGAGTCGGACCTGCCCACCGATCATGTGCACGGCCCGGTCTATCTCGAATTCGACGAGGGCGTCCAAGAATTCGCGCGCCTGCTGGCCGGCTTGATCCCGGCCCAGGCGGTGATCGCGGTCGACGAGTGCACCGGCGCCATGTCGCGCGCCGCGAAGTCGCTGTTTCCCGGCGGTCCGCCCGTCGATGCCGCGGCCGTTGTGAGCGCCGCCAAGTCGGTGAAGACGCCGGACGAGTTGTCGTGCATGCGCACCGCCATCCGCATCACCGACGAGGCGATGGTGGAGGTGCACAAGCGACTGGCTCCGGGGATTCGCCAGATCGAGTTGTCGGCGAGCTTTTTGCGGCGGGCCTTCGAGTTGGGTGCCACCGCCAGCATGCTCGAACCGATCTGGCAGGTGATGCCGCCGAGCAAGGCCGACGGCGTATGGACCACGCACGGCGACCTGGCGTTGCCGCTGCT
The DNA here is from genome assembly GCF_001666955.1 of Mycobacterium sp. E735. Classification (NCBI taxonomy): domain Bacteria; kingdom Bacillati; phylum Actinomycetota; class Actinomycetes; order Mycobacteriales; family Mycobacteriaceae; genus Mycobacterium; species Mycobacterium sp. E735. Next base: position 23,859 of record NZ_LZIX01000268.1, read on the forward strand.
GACCACCGAGCGGGTGCTCGCCGAGGGCGACGTGCTGTGGACCGACGTCAGCATCACCTACCGGGGCTACTGCTCGGATTTCGGCCGCACGTGGATCGTCGGCAGGGACCCGTCGCCACGCCAGCGGGCGCAGTTCGACCGGTGGTTCGAGATCATGACCGCCGTTCTCGGTGTCGCCAAAGCCGGCGTCACGGCGGCCGATCTGGGCCGGGCCGCCATCGAAGCCAATGGCGGGAGCAAGCCGTGGCTGCCGCACTTCTACCTGGGCCACGGGATCGGTGTGAACGCCGCCGAAATGCCCATGATCGGAACCGATCTCGGCGCCGACTTCGACGAGAGCTTCGTCCTGCGGCCCGGCATGGTGCTGGTCTTGGAGCCGGTCGTGTGGGAGGACGGCACCGGCGGTTACCGCAGCGAAGAGGTCTTGGTAATCACCGAGGAGGGCTGGATCCGCTTGACCGACTACCCCTATGACCCTTATGGCTCCCATGTCAGTTGAAGTTTGCCCCGACGACCGTGCGCTGCGCTCGGGTCGCCGCCGGCGTGTGCTGGATCAGATGGCGGCGCGCGACCTCGACGTCCTGGTTCTCGGCCGCCAAGCCAACGTCCGATACGTCACCGGCGCGCCGCAGTTGTGGGTCGCCGGCACCCGGCCGTTCGGCCCGACGTGTGTGCTGGTGCGCGACACCGGCGCGATCCATCTGCTCAGCACCTGGGATGAGGGCGTCCCCGACGACATCCCGCACGAAAACCTCTACGGGATCACGTGGAACCCGATGAACACCGTGTCGGCGCTGCAGCGCATCGACGGGGCCGCCGCCGCCCGGCGCGTCGGAACCGACGCGATCTCACCTGTGTTCGCGCAGTTGTTGCCGACGGCGTTCCCCAACGCGGAACTCGTGGACGGCGAACTGGCGATGCGCGCCGCCCGGCGCATCAAGACGGCCGAGGAACTGGTCCCGTTGCGCGAGGCAATCGCGGTCGCCGAGTCGGGCTTGGCCGCTGCCGTGTCCGAATTGCGGCCCGGGGTAACCGAACAGGCGCTCGCCGGCGTCCTGCTGGAGGCCGTCGCGGCCGGCGGGGTGAGCACGCCGTCGAACCAGGATGTCGCATGGGTGACCTCGCCAGACCACCCGTGGCGGCTAGCCACCAGCGACGGCCGGGTGAAAGATGGCGACCTGGTGGCGTTCTCGGCCGGTGTGCTGGCCGGTGGCTACGTCGGCGAGGTTGGACGCACCTGGCCGGCCGGCGCGGCCCGCGGTGCGGCGGCGCTGTATCGGCGCTGGAACAGCCTGTGGGACAGGCTGCTAGCCGCATGCCAACCCGGAACCGGAGCAGGTGAGTTGTTGTCCGCCTACGAGGCCGCGGGGGAGGCCGCGCCGCCGATGCCGGTCGCCCGCGGGCTGGGCATGGGCTTTGACCCACCCGTCATCTCCAATCGCCTGCCGGCGACCGCCGCGGGGGAACGGCTCGAGGCCGGCATGGTGTTGGCCGTGACTGGCTACGTGTGGGAGCAGGGAACCGGTGCCGTCTTCGGGCGGGAGGCGGTACTCATCTCCGCCGACGGACCCGAGGTGCTGACTTGCAGCCCGTCGTGGCACGAATAGTCATGTCCGGCAACTCGGAACCCTCCGCCGAGGAGATCGTCAGGTACCACAAGGATGGCGAGACCCGCATCGCCCCATCACGTTCGATCGGCCGGATCAGCTGAATGCGCCCACGATCGCCGGGCTGGGCGGGGCGGTGAGAGACAACGACGGTAAGTTGCCACCGGAATGGCGGCCGAGCAAGAAGGGGCGCAAGGGCGCCAAGAAAGACACCGACCGAAAGCGGAAGCGGTAGTGGCGGAACCGACCCCCGAACCACCGTTGGCCGGCTATGCCGTGGTCGACCTGTCCACCGGGATAGCGGGCGCCTACTGCACCAAGTTGCTCGCCGACGGCGGGGCCGACGTCGTCAAAGTCGAGCCGCCGAAGGGCGATCCACTGCGTTCATGGTCCGCCTCCGGCACCCGCATACCACCCGGCGGTGACGGCGCGCTGTTCAGCTTTCTGGCCGGAGCAAAGCACAGCGTCGTCGCGGATCCGGGCATCGAAGACGACGTCGAGCTGGTCGACAGGCTGCTCTCGGCCGCCGATGCGGTGGTGTGGTCGGGCGGCTCGAAAGTCGCCGAACACGACGATTTTTCGCCTACGGCAATGCACCGCCGCTACCCGCATCTCACCGTCATGTCGATCACGCCCTTCGGCCTCCAGGGGCCGTGGCGTGACCGTGCGGCCACCGAATTCACGCTGCAGGCATGGTCGGGCGGCATCATCGGCCTCGGCCGTGGCGAACCGGGCCGGGCGCCGGTGTTCGTCGGCGGACAGGTCGGCGAGTACATGGCCGGCGTCCACGCGAGCGCGGCGATGCTGGCATCGCGCTACGGCCGAACCTGCGGCGGCGCCGGCGAACTCCTGGACCTGTCGATGCTGGAAACCCAGATCTTGTCGCTGACCTATTATCCCGTCACCTATTTCGAGATGCTCGGGCGGCCGTGGCGCGACGCGCGGCGCCTTACCGTTCCGGGCGTCGCCCGCGCCAAGGACGGACTCGTCGACGTCGGCTGCGGGACCGCGCAACAGTGGTTCGACCTGTGCGCGATGATCGGCCGTCCGGAATGGATCGACGAACACCTCGAACTGACGATCACCGAGCGGGCCAACCTCAACGCCGACGAGATCTACGCGTGGTTCGAAGACCACACCGTGGAGGAGATCCGAGAACTCGCGACGGCGTTCCGGATACCCAACGCTCCGGTTGCCAACGGCGCCAACGTCGCATCCCTTGACCACTTCGTCGAACGCGGCTCGTTCGTGCGCAGCCCCGACGACCGGTTTGTCCAACCGGGCCATCCTTATCGACTGCATCCCCCACTGCTGTGCCGGCCCCAACCGGCGCCGCGGCTGGGGGAGCATACGGCGCATTATCGGACCGCAAACCTGACCCTCCGCCCCGGGCCGAGCCGGCCGGCAAACCCGCTGCCCCTGAACGGGGTTCGCGTGCTCGACTTGACGACGTTCTGGGCCGGCCCATGCTGCACGCATTTCCTGGCGATGCTGGGCGCCGACGTCATCCACGTCGAGTCCGTCCGCCGCCCCGACGGGACCCGGCTGATCGCCGGCGTTCCCGTCACCGAAACCCAGTGGTGGGAGCGGTCGCCGATTTTCGCGGCGCTCAACACCAACAAGAAAGACTTGACGCTGGACCTGCAGACCCCCCGCGGGCGGGAGCTACTGCGCCGGTTCATCGCGACCTGCGACGTGGTCGTCGAGAATTTCACGCCCCGCGTCCTCGAGCAGATCGGGCTGGATTTCGCTGCCGTGCAGGCCATCAAGCCCGACGCGGTGCTGGTGCGGATGCCGGGGTTCGGCCTGGACGGGCCGTGGCGCGACAACCCGGCCTTCGCCTATGTCATCGAGGCGGCGTCCGGACTGACGTGGCTGACGGGATACGCCGACCGCACGCCCTACGATCCCTACTCGATCGGTGACCCCAATGCGGGCATGCACGCCGCGAATGCGGTGCTGCTGGCGCTCTCGCACAGGCGGCGCACCGGCCGGGGCGTGTTCGTCGAAGCGGCGATGGTCGACGCCGCGCTCAGCATCGCCGCCGAGCAACTCATCGAATACTCCGCCTACGGGGCGCTGCTGGAACGCGACGGCAACCGGGGGCCCAGGGCCGCGCCGCAAAACCTCTATCGCAGCGCCGATGTCGATGAGTTCGGCCGGTCCGACAGCTGGGTAGCGATCGCGGTGAACACCGACGAGCAGTGGGAGGCCCTGAGCGCGGCGATCGGGTCTCCTTCCTGGGCAACGGACCCCACGCTGGCCACCGCCGGCGGTCGCAAGGAGCGGCACGCCGACATCGACGCGCGGTTGTCGGCGTGGTGTGGGTGCCGCGGCGGTGACGAGATCGTCGCAACCCTGTGGGACGCCGGCGTTCCGGTGGCCAAGGTCATGCAACCGCACCGCCAGACCGAACTCGATCAGCTGACATTCCGCGGGTTCTTCGAGGAAGTCGACCACCCGGTCAACGGTCCGGCTAGGCTCAGCACCGTGCCGATCAGGTCGTCCGGCGGGCCCTCGAAGTTCCACACCCAGCACGCGCCGCTGCTCGGGCAGCACAATCACGAATTGCTGGCCGAACTCGGATTGAGCGACGCGGAGATCGCCCAGTTGGCGGCCGACGGCGTCATCGGCCACGAACCGGCGATGTGACACGGCGATGGCGATCGATCCCTCGGACATCATGCTCACCGGCCGCGTGGCGGTGGTCACCGGCGGGGGAGCGGGCATCGGCCGTGGCGTCGCGGCCGGGCTTACCGCGTTCGGCGCGTCGGTCGCGATCTGGGAACGTGACCCGCAGACCTGCGTCGACTCCGCGGAATCCATTGGTGCCCTTGGCATCGCGATTGACGTACGGGACAGCGCCCAGGTCGACGACGCGCTGCGGCGCACGAACGCAGAGCTCGGCGTCCCTTCCATCCTGGTGAACAACGCCGGAGGGGTGTTTTCCGCACCGCTGCTGGAAACGAGTGAGAACGGCTGGGATGCGCTGTACCGGGCCAACCTGCGCCACGTGCTGCTGTGCACCCAGCGCGTCGCGAGACAGCTGGTGTCCGCGGGCCAGGGCGGCAGCATCATCTCGGTGACGTCAATCGAGGGGGTGCGCGCCGCGCCGGGCTACGCGGCCTACGCGGCGGCCAAGGCGGGGGTCATCAACTACACCCAGACCGCGGCGCTGGAACTGGCGCCACACGGCATCCGGGTCAATGCGATCGCGCCCGACATCACGCTCACCGAGGGGCTGGCACAGCTGGGCGGCGAGGCGGCCCTGGCCGGAATCGGCCACGTCGTGCCGCTGGGGCGTGCCGGCCATGTCGACGAGATCGCCAGTGTCGCAGTGTTCCTGGCCTCCGACATGTCGGCCTACCTGACCGGGCAGACCCTGCACGTCGACGGCGGCACCCACGCGGCGAGCGGCTGGTACCACGACCCGCAGACGGGGAATTACCGGCTCGGTCCGTCCGGTTAGTGGTTCCACCCTTCGGCGGCTTGGTCTTCGAAGGTGCGGTCGATGCGCTCGAACCTGCGGCGGACCGACGCGCGGGCGGCCTCGTGCGGCAGCACATACAGGCGGTTGGCCAGGATCGCGTCGGCCGTCAGTCGGGCGACGTCTTCAACGCCGACGCCCTCGTCCTGAGTTGGTAACGTCCCGTCCGCGGCCTTCGGCGAAGACGACAGCCCGTAATCCGCGCCGCGGATCCGTTCGGAGTTGGAGACCAGCTTCGTCTCCACGACCATCGGGCAGAGCACCGATACGCCGATGCCACTGTCTTTTACTTCGCGGGCGAGCGTCTCGGCCAGGCCGACCACCCCGTATTTGGCGACGCCGTACGCCCCGAGGCCGGCGTTGGGAACCAGGCCGGCGAAGGATGCGGTGAAGGCGATGTGTCCGCCCGTGCCCTGTTCGAGCAGCCTCGGCAAGAACGCCTCGACGGCGTGGATGTTGCCCCACAGGTCGATGTCGATGACCCATCGCCAGTCGTCGTGGGTCATCTGCGCGATCGGACCGGCAACCACGATGCCGGCGTTGCTGAAGACGACGTCGACGCGGCCGAGCAGTCGGAAAGATTCTTTCGCGAGGTGAACCATCTCATGGAGATGCCGGACGTCGCACACCACGCCGTGCGCGTCGAATCCCTGGGCGCGCAGGTGGTTTACCGCCTGCTCCAGGCCTGGTTTATCGACATCGGAGAGCACCACGCGGGCGCCCCGGCGGGCGAATTCGGTGGCGGTGGCCAAGCCGATACCACTCGCCCCGCCGGTGACGACCGTTCCGCGACCTTCAAACCCGTCCATGGGACGGAACTCTATTTCAAGCAGCTACCCGCATCGATGGGCAGGGTCACGCCGGTGATGTACCGGGATTCGTCGGAGGCGAAGAACAGCACCGCATTGCTGACGTCGACCGGCTCCACCCACGGAATCGGCAGGATGTGGAACATCTGGCAGATCGGCGCCATGTCGTCGGGACCGGGGTTCTCCAGGTCCGGGCGGAACATCTTGAAGGTGCCATCGTTGTGCAACATCGGCGTCTTGACGTGGGTCGGGTGCACCGAGTTGACCCGAATCATGTGTTGCCCCAACTCGACTCCGAAGGCACGCATCAACCCGACGACACCGTGCTTGGCGGCGACGTAGTGGCCGGTATGAGGGTAGGCCTTCAGCCCGCCGACCGAGCTGGTCAGGATGATCGAACCACCTCTGCCGCCCGACAATAGATGCGGCACACCGGCTTTCACGGTCTTCCACACGCCGGCCAAGTTGATGTCGATCATCTCGGTCCAGTCTTCTTCGCTGGTCTTGTCCAAAGTGTCGCCACCGTTACCGATTCCGGCGTTGGCCACGATGATGTCCAGCCGGCCGAGTTGTTCCACACCGCTGTCCACCGCTGCTTTCAGCGCGCCGAAGTCACGGACGTCGACTTCGGCGGTGAAAATCCTGCGGTTGTGTCCCTTGACCAGGTCCGCCGTCTCTGCGAGGTCCTCGGGCGTCGAGGCCGGGATCGCGGTGTCCGTCACGCCCTCGCGGATGGGCTTACAGATGTCGATGGCGATGATGTCGGCACCCTCTTGCGCCAACCGCACCGCGTGGCTGCGGCCCTGACCGCGTGCCGCTCCAGTGACGAAAGCGACCTTGCCCTCAACACGTCCGGTCATGGCTATCTCAACTCCTGACTATTGATCGCACGCCTCGGCGCAGAGCAACCGGGACCGCGTCCCCCGGGCTCGCGGGTCTCGCCGCCTTTTGCACTCTGTCACCACCGGTCATAGGTGTCAACGCCGAATCCGTTTTGGCTATTTGTGGTTCTAAATATTAGAGAATCCGATTCTCGAAGCAAATGAGGTGCGGTATTTGATCAGTTCTCGCGGGAAGGCGGGGCCGCTGCTAGCCGACGAAGCCGCGCGAGCAGAAATCCCATACCTCTTCGCTGGTGATGGGGTGGATGGTCGCGTCGTCGGAGCCCCCGCTGGATTGCGCGATGAACATGACCGTTTGCATGGTCATAGCGGCCATGCGCTTCGCGTTCACGCCCGCCCGCAGCTCTCCGGCGTCGTAGGCCGCTTCCATCAGCTCGGTCAGCAAAGCCAGCAGGGGGGCATGGGCCACCTTCACCTCGGCCGGATGTGTGACCAGCAACCGCGGAGCAAAATCGGTGAACAGCGGCCGCTTGGCCGTCGGATCCGGGCGAGAGGCCTCGTAGAGGAGTTGGACGGCGACCTTGAGTCGTTCCAGGGGATCGGCCTGGCTCTCGGTGGCGGCGCGAATCTGGTCGGCGGACCGACTCAAGGCGTCTTCGAACAGCGCCAGCAGCAGTTCATGCTTGCCATCGAACTGCAGGTAGAAGCTGCGCAACGACTGGCGGGACCGGTCGACGACCTCCTGCACGGTAAAGTCCGTGGAGCCCTTTTCGATGATGATCGCCTGCGCCGCGTCCAGGAAGCGCTGAACGCGTTGCGCGGCACGCAGTTTGGCCGTCTTGATCGACCTCTCGACGGCGCGCTGCTTCCAGGCCGGCTCTTCGCTCGGACTGGTCACGGCCGGCTCAGCTGATTGCCGCGAGGGGAGAACATGATTGGACTCTACCGGAGAACGCCGTGACATCGCTGCGCTCGACCCCCTCACGGATCATGTGTCGGAGATTGTAACTTTCTCGTCACGAGAATACTATTCTCTTAGACGTGTGTATGGAAGCGTAATCATAAGAGCGAACCGCGCCGTCGGCGGAAATCGTGATCTACCGACGCGGGGGAGTGCTCACGACCGTTGCGGGGAGTCGCGTGCAGCTCACCTTTGACTCGGACGTGGAGGCGTTCCGCTCCGAATTCATCGCCTTCCTGGACGCGCATCTGCCCTCCGACGCCGAGGCGTTCGAACGGCCACGCTCCAGCTCGCACGTGCCGGACTGGGCCCGCCGCTGGCAGCGGCTGCTGTTCGACAGCGGGTGGCTGCTCCCCGGAAATCCGCCCGAGTTCGGCGGACGCAACGCCACGCTGCTGCAGCAATACGTGTACTTGGAGGAACTCGGGCGGCGACGCATCTATCAAAGCTTCAACCCGCAGGGCGTGGGCATCATCGCGGCCTCGCTGTTGACCTTCGGCACGCCCGAACAGCAGCACAGGTGGGCGGCGCCGATATTGCGGGCCGAGATCACCGCGTCGCTGGGAATGAGCGAACCGGGGGCGGGCTCGGACCTCGCGTCGCTGAAAACGCGCGCGGTGCTTGACGGCGACCACTTCGTCGTCAACGGGCAGAAGGTGTGGACTTCTGGCGCCCACGACGCCGACGTGTTGCTGACCTTCGTGCGAACCGACCCAAAGGCGCCGAAGCACAAGGGTATTAGCGTGCTGCTGATTCCGACCGATACGCCGGGGGTGGTGCGCCGCCCGTTCGCGTCGATGTGTGACAGCGACGAAGTCGACTTCAATGAGGTGTTTTTCACCGACGCGCGGGTGCCGGCCGAGAATCTGGTGGGCGAACTCAACGGCGGATGGCGGGTGGCGACCGGTTCCCTGGGGCACGAACGCGTGATGCTGTGGATGGGGTACGTCGACCTGCTGCACGAATTGAGCATCGATTTCGCTCCCGCGAGCTCACTTGAGCGGGATCGCTACGCCACCCTGGTGATGGACGCCTACGCGTTGCGCCTACTGGGGTCCGTGGCGTTGTCGCGCGCCGCGCGCGGGGAAGAGGACGTGCCGGCCCAATCGGTCCTCAAGTTGCTGGGCTCCGAAGCCCTGCAACGGGCATCGGAGGACGCGTTGAATGCCGCGCAGACGGACGGGCTGGTGCACCGCGCGGTGACCGCTCCGTTCGCCGCCCTCAACCTCGACAGCCATTACCGCAGCTGGTTCGACCGATACGCGCGCACCTTCGCCGCGACGATCGCCGGCGGCACGTCGGAGATTCAGCGGAACATCATCGCCGAGCGCGTGCTCGGCCTCCCCCGGAATTAGCGGGCGTCCCGCCAGGCGTAGTACCCGATCGCGACCAGCCCGGCGGCGATCGACACGGCGCCTAACACCATGCCCGCCAGTGCGGTTCGGGGATTGCTCGCTTCGCCCCGCTGGACCCGTCTGCGCGCCGCGTCCCCCGTGATCACCGCCGCGATCCCGAAAGGCACCCCGAGCAGCATCCAGCATGTGAGGAGCGCGACCACGCCGACGAGCAGCGAGGCGACGCCCAGCTCGTTTCGAGGAGGCTCGGGCTGACTCATCGCGTCCCATCGTCTCGGTGGCCAGACGAAGTGTACGCGCACCCGTTAGATCACATCCGTCACACAGATTCAGGACCCGCCATTCTGCTCGCCGCACAGCGACAACGGGAGGCTACTACTGGCGATCAGGATTCCGGGGCCGGCTAAAGCTCGGCAAGCCGTGGCGCAAAACCCCTGTCCACCAGAGCCTTTCCGGCATCCCGGGTCAGCTCCCGCGTGTTGCCCAGCAGACCGTCCAGCGTCAGCGACCGTTTGACGTGGTGGTGCAGCGCGTGCTCGGCGGTGAAGCCGACCCCGCCGAGCACCTGCTGGCAGTGCCGGGCGGCGGTCAGCGCCGCCTGGCCGGCGGCGGCCTTCGCCAGCAGCGAGGCAAGGCCGTCGTGATCGTCGGAATGCGTGGCGACATGCAGCGTCGCTTCGGCACCCTGGATCGCGACCAGCGTCTCGGCCAGCCGGTGCCGGATCGCCTGGAAAGAGCTGATGTGACGGCCGAACTGGACGCGGTCCAAAGCGTGCCGGCGCGCCAGCGCCAGCATGGCCCGGCCGGCGCCGACCAACCACCAGCCCAATGCCCGCCTGCCCGCGTCCAGGGCCGGCCGGGTCAACGAGTCCCCATGTGCGACGCGGTGTATCGGCAACAACTCGTCGATCGCCGAACCGGCGACCTCGCCGCGCTCCCAAATCACCCAGGAGCCGCCGGCGAACGGTAGCGGCATGGTGTCGCCGGGCGCGGCGCCGGACTCGCGTAACACCACGTCGTTGAGGACCGGGGCGTGGGCGCCGGTCTCGCCAAGCAGCCGGAATACCAAAGGGACGGCGACATCGGGCATTTCGTCCAGCATGTCCCGCCAGCCCAGGTCGGTCAGCGCCGCATCGAGCTTGACCCCCGACGCGGCCGCCATCGTCGTCCGTAGCGAACCTTCCAGCAGGCGCAGCGACTCGGGATCCGTCATGCCGTCCACGGTTCACTCCTTCCCGAGGTCGAGCAGCCGGCGGGCGATGATATTGCGCTGAATCTCGGCGGTCCCGCCGTAGATGGTGGCCGCGCGTGAGTACAGGTATTCCGCGCGCCACGGTGTGTCGTCGAGTTCGAGCACTCCGGGCAGCAGGTCGCGGACCGTGTCGTAGAGCCGTTGCTCCGCGCCGGCCAGCAGCACCTTGTCGATGGACGTGTCCGGTCCCAGGCGTGCCCCGTCGCGCAGCCGGTACTGGGTGTCGCGGGACCGGCAGCGCAGTGTGTGCAGCGCCAGATACGCCGCGCCCAAGGCGGATTCGCTGGGATCGCTGGCGGCCGACGCCTGCACGATGAGTTCGTCGAAGCGGGAGTACAGGTAGGCGATTCGCTGCCAGAAGCAGGTGGACCGCTCATACGGGAGGAGGTCCATGGCGAGTCGCCAGCCGTCGCCCGGTCGGCCGAGCATCCGGCTGCCAGGGATCACCACGTCGTCGTAGTAGACCTCGCAGAATTCGTCCACGCCGTGCATCGTCCGGAGCGGCCGGATGGTGATGCCGGGCGTGTCGAGGTCGACGAAGAAGGCGGTGATCCCGTCGTGGCCCGGTCCGGTGCGGGTGAGCAGGACGCAGCGCGACGAGAACTGCGCGAAGCTGGTCCACACCTTCTGCCCGTTGACGATCCAGTTGTCGCCTTGCTGCGTCGCACGGGTGGTCAGCGAGGCCAGGTCGCTGCCCGACCCCGGTTCGGAAAAGCCTTGACACCATTGCTCTTCGCCGCTCAGCAGCCGCGGCACCATTTCGGCGGCGAGCTCCGGCGGGGCGTAGTCGATCATCGTGGGTGCGAGCACCTCGAGCATCGAATAGGGGCCGGGTTCGGCGAGGCGGCGACCAACCACCTCCTCGCCCACGATCGCACGCAGCACCGCGGGGCCACCCAATCCACCGACCTCGGCGGGCCAGCCGTAGCGCATCCAATCGGCGTCGTAGAGCGCGCGGCTGACCCGGGCGAACTGCCGCATGTGGCCCTGTAGCGAGTGGTCGGGTCCCGGGGTCAGGTCGTTGTCGTCAAGCCACGATCGCAGGCCCGCCCGGAACTCCTCGACATTCACGGCGCGGGGCGGCCGACGGCGTGCGGGCGCCCGGAGTCGTGCACGCCGCTGCGGCGAATGAACGTCATGGCACGGGTTTTCAGCCGCCACCCGTCCGGGGTGCGGGAGTAGGTGTCGCGGTAGTAGCCGATCCGCATGTCGTGGGTGGCGTGGTCGATGAAGCACAGCGGCTGGGTGCCGCTCGCGGAGTCACCATCGAAGTTCTCGATCAAGGCGGTTCCGGTGAGGAACAATCCCTTCGGGGCGGCGGCGACCAATTCGGGGAACCTGTCCAGCTTGTAGGTTGAGCCGAAGGCGCTGTAGGTGCCGTCTGGGGTGAAGACGCCGATCAGCCCGTCGATGTCCTCTTGAGTGATGGTGACCGCGTAGCGGGCGAGCAGCTGCTGGATCTCGACCAGGTCGTCAATTCGAGTTTGCTGATTTGTCGACATAGACCTTGCCGCCTTTCATGACAAAGCTCACGTGCTGGGTGACGGTGATGTCTTCCAAGGGGTTTCCCGGCACCGCGATGATGTCGGCGAGCTGACCCGCCGCGAGCCGGCCGCGATCGGTCGAGTTGATCAGCTCGGCCGCGGTCACCGTGGCCGCCCGCAGCACCGCCAGCGGCGGCAGCCCCCAGTTGACAAGGGTGACAAGTTCGTCGGCGTTGCGGCCGTGCGGGATCGCGGGCGCGTCGGTGCCCACCGCGATCTTCACGCCCGCCTCGTACGCCGCCACGATCGAGGTGCGCGCCTTCGGGAACATCTCGGCCGCCTTGGCCTGCAGCTCGGGCGGGGCGTGCGAAACGTCCATGGCGTCCCCGTCGGCGAGGCGCCGCGTGCTGACCAGGAAGGTGCCGTGCTCGACCAGGGACGCGATCGCCTCGTCGTCGATCAAGAAGCCGTGCTCGATGCAGTCGATGCCGGCGTCGACGGCATGCTTGACCGCCTCGGCCCCGTGCGTGTGCGCGGCGACGCGCAGCCCGCGCCGGTGCGCCTCGTCAACGATCGCGCGCAGTTCCTCGTCGGAATAGTGTTGTGCGCCAGGCGGACCGGTCAGCGACATCACCCCGCCCGAGCAACAGACCTTGATCAGCTCGGCGCCGTGTTTGATCTGGTAGCGCACGGCCTTGCGGATTTCGTCGATGCCGTTGGCGATGCCCTCTTCGACGGTCAGCTCCAGCGCGTGGGGCGCGAACGCCGCGAACATCGTGGGGTCCAGGTGGCCGCCGGTGGGGGTGATGGCGTGCCCGGCCGGCACGATGCGCGGACCGTCGATCCAGCCCGCGTCGATGGCCTTGCCCAGCGCGACGTCCAACAGGTAGCCGCCGGTCTTGACGAACAGGCCGAGGTTGCGCACGGTGGTGAATCCGGCGCGCAGCGTGCGCCGCGCGTTGCCGACCGCGCGCAACACCCGCGTCGGCGGGTCGTCCTGAACCTGGGACAGGCCGGGCTTTTCGCCGCGGCCGCCCATCAACAGGTTGACCTCCATGTCCATCAGCCCCGGCAGCAGGATCGCCTCGCCGAGGTCGACGAGCTCGCCCTCCGGCTCGCCGCCGACCCGCACGATCCGGTCGCCCTCCACCTGGACGACGCCGGGGGAGACGATCTCGCCGGCGTCGACATCGAGCAGCCCGGCGGCCTTGAGCGTCAACACCGGTCAGATCACCGGCTCCCGAATGCACTCCACCCAGGCCGCGCCGCTGTCGGGCACCCTCGGCTGTTTCCAGGCCTCGATCGGAAACGACACCATGACGAGCGACTGCATCATGTGCATGAGAGCCTTTGCGTCCTCGGGGAGATCGTCGAGTGGGTATCTGTCACAGTAGGCGATCACGTCGTCGAGGCGGGGGAAGGCCACGTCGTAGAAGGCCTGCATCTCGGCCATCGTCGAGGACAGCCGCTTGGCGTAGCGCTCGGGTTCGGTGGCCAGGTCCCAGCCCAAAAAGGGCTCGAGGTCGGCGAATTCAGCGGGCAGCAGCGACGTGGCCATTGTTCTGATACTCCTTGACGTAGTCACCGGTCGTCTTGTGCAGATGACGGATCAAGACTTCCTGGTCGCACAGCAGGAATTCCGTGACGGCCCGCGTGCCGATCATGGTCTGGGTCGCTTCCAGCGTGTTGGCGTCCTGCAGCGCGTACTCCTTGAAGGTCACGGCGGCCAACTCCTGGGCCAGCCGCTCCCGCGCATTGCGCGGCGGGACGAAATACAGCGTGCACTCGAAGATGTGCTTGTCCACGGCGGTCGGCCAGTAGTGGTAGGTCAAATACCAGCCCGGCTCCCAGATCAGCAGCATGAAGTTCGGGTAGAACAGCCACGAATCGATGCCCCACTGCGGCACCCTCTTCACGTTGACGCCCGGTGGCAGGTCGAGGTTTTCGATGATCTCCGGCTTGTCCCATGGGCCGAACAGGCCGCTGCGCAACACCTGGTCCATCGGCTTCACCATGGACATGTCCGGGGGCGGCGCCTGGCCGCCCCACGTCGACTGCAGATTGTGCGGGCCGGCCAACTCGTAGTGCAGCGCCTCATAACCGTACTTCTGGATCTTGGCGGCTTCTTCCTTGGTGTACTGGCCCTGGTGCAGGATCGGCGCGTGGTAGAACTCGACGAACGCGTCGATGAACAGCTTCCAGTTGCTGCCGACCTCGGCGCGGTAGGAGTACGTCTCGGTCATCTCGCCGAAGGGGTAGCCCTCGATGCTCTTGGCCAGTGGCCCGAGGTAGTCGACGAGCGGCGCCGCGTTCTGGTCGAAGTTGATGAATATGAAACCTTCCCACACCTCGCATCGGACCGGCGCCAGGCCGAAGTTGCCCTTGTCGAGGTTGAAGAACTCGTCTTCCTGCTGGACGAAGGTCAGCTCACCGTCGAGGCTGTAGCGCCAGGCGTGGTACTTGCAGGTGAACTGCCGGCAGGTACCGGAGGTCTCCTCGTTCGGGAAGTCGTTCCACACCAACTTGTTTCCGCGGTGGCGGCAGACGTTGTGATACGCCTTGACCGATCCGTCCTTCGTCTTGACGATGATGACCGACGTGCCCTTGCCCGCCGACGGCAGTTCCCGGGTGAAGTAGCTGCCGGTGCGCGGGAGGCGATTGATCCGCCCGACGTTGAGCCAGGTCTTCCTGAAGACGGCGTCGCGCTCGGCGTCGAAGAACGCCGGATCGATCGAGTCGGTGTAATCGACAGGCGCCGTGCCGAGTTCGGGGTAGTTCTCTGTCCAGCTGCCTGCGGCCGGCTTGGGGAAGTGGGGCACCTTTCTACCTCTCTCAGTGGTTCCGATCGGCGTTTTCGAGCTGTACGCCAAAAGTGTTGAAGGCCATGGCCAGCGTGGCGTAGCAGCCGACCGTGAAGACGAAATCCATCCGCTGCCGGTCGTCGAGGCGCTCGCCGAGCGCGGCCCAGGTCTCGTCGGACAGTCGCGATTTGTCGTCAAGTTCGTCGACGGCGGTGATCACCGCGCGATCGAACTCGTCCAAGTCGCCGGCGCTCTCGCCGGCATCACCAACTACGGCGGCGATCTGATCGTCGGTGATTCCCTCGTCCCTGGCCATGCGGGCGTGGTGAGACCACTCGTAGGCGCATTCGCGACGATGCGCCACGCGCAGGATGGCCAGCTCGCGGACGCGCGCCGGCAGCGTGGACGAGGTCAAGAGATGAACGTTGAACCGCAGAAACGCCTTGGCCAGCGCCGGGTGGCGGGCGAGGGTGCTGAGCGCGTTGTTGGCAGCCGGGTCACGCATCGCCGAGAGCGCCTTGTGGGTGGTTTCGTCCCACTGATCGGCCGGCAGCGGCGGCAACCGCATCCGAGCTCTCCTCTCGCCATCCTCCCCGCCACCTCTCGGCCAGGGAGAATCAGATTCTCATTTACAACCAATAGAGTTGCACGAATCGCGCGGCCGGTCAATGCCGGCGGGAGGGGTCTCGCCCGGCCGGGATGCCGCGCGCGCACGCGGCGTCCAAAACGGCTCCCTTCCTGCGAAAATGTCCGCGGCCGCGCTGGGCTCGCCGACAACGAGGCCAGCTACCTCGGCGCGTCCTCGTCCCGGGGCGGGCGGTTTATGGGCGTGTTCCGCCACCGGTGGGGCGGGCGAAAGCCGGTCGTGGCGTCGGCTGGATGTTGATTCTCGCTTGGCGAGAAGATAGTTTTCATTTCAGTGATCTTGGCACGGGACAGCGATTCGCCGAGGCTGCGTGGGAGCGGAACCGGATAGGCGGACCCGACGGAAGGGCAACGGCCATGAACAAAGAAGACATGATCCTGATCAGCGTCGACGACCACACCGTTGAGCCGCCGGACATGTTCAAGAACCACCTGCCGAAGAAGTATCAGGACGACGCGCCGCGGCTGGTGCACAACGCCGACGGTTCGGACATGTGGAAGTTCCGCGACACCGTCATCCCCAACGTCGCGCTCAACGCCGTCGCCGGTCGGCCGAAGGAGGAGTACGGCATCGAGCCGACGGGGCTCGACGAGATCCGGCCGGGTTGTTACAACGTCGACGAGCGCGTCAAGGACATGAACGCCGGCGGCATCCTGGCCTCGATCTGCTTCCCGTCCTTCCCGGGTTTCGCCGGGCGGCTGTTCGCCACCGACGACAACGACTTCTCGATCGCGCTGGTGCAGGCCTACAACGACTGGCACATCGACGAGTGGTGCGGCGCCTATCCCGCGCGCTTCATCCCGATGGCGATCCCGGTGATCTGGGATGCCGAGGCGTGCGCCGCCGAGGTACGGCGGGTGTCGAAGAAGGGCGTGCACGCGCTGACCTTCACCGAAAACCCGGCCGCGATGGGCTATCCCAGTTTCCACGACGAGTACTGGAACCCGCTGTGGAAAGCGTTGGTGGAGACCGACACCGTGATGAACGTGCACATCGGGTCCTCGGGCCGGTTGGCCATCACCGCGCCGGACGCGCCGATGGACGTGATGATCACGCTGCAGCCGATGAACATCGTGCAGGCCGCCGCCGACCTGTTGTGGTCGCGGCCGATCAAGGAGTACCCGGACCTGAAAATCGCGCTGTCCGAGGGCGGAACGGGCTGGATCCCCTACTTCCTCGAGCGCGCCGACCGGACCTACGAGATGCACTCCGCCTGGACGCACCAGAACTTCAAGGGCAAGCTGCCCAGCGAGGTCTTCCGCGACCACTTCCTGACCTGCTTCATCAGCGACAAGGTGGGCGTGGCGCTACGCAACATGATCGGCATCGACAACATCTGCTGGGAAGCCGACTATCCGCACAGCGACTCGATGTGGCCGGGCGCGCCGGAAGAGCTGTGGGACGTACTGAGCATCAACAACGTTCCCGACGATGAGATCAACAAGATGACGCACGAGAACGCCATGCGCTGGTACTCGTTCGACCCGTTCACGCACATTTCGCGCGAACAGGCGACGGTCGGTGCGCTGCGTAAGGCCGCCGAGGGGCACGACGTGTCCATCAAGGCGAAGGGCCACGACAAGGACAGCCGGGGCGGCTCGTCCTTCGCGGAGTTCGCGGCCAACGCGAAGGCCCTCAGCGGCAACAAGGATTAACCGTCCCGTTCCCGGGCGAGCAGACGCAGAATCGCACTGCGCGGGCCGCGATCGTGCGATTCTGCGTCTGCTCGCGCTTGATGGAGGTGCGCCAATGCCCAGCGATGGCATGAACTTCGAGCTGACCGATGATCAGGAGCTGATCCGCCGGTCCGTCGCCGAGCTGGCGCGCAAGTTCGACGACCAGTACTGGATGGAAAAAGACCAGGCCCACGAATTCCCTTCCGAGTTCTATCAGGCCATCGCCGACGGCGGCTGGCTCGGCATGACGATCCCCGCCGAGTACGGCGGTCACGGCCTCGGGATCACCGAAGCCACCATCCTGCTGGAAGAGGTCGCGAAGTCCGGCGGCGCCATGAACGCCGCCAGCGCGATTCACCTGTCCATCTTCGGCATGCAACCGGTGGTGGTGCACGGCTCCGACGAACTCAAGGCGCGCACGCTGCCCAAGGTCGCCACCGGCGAGGTGCACGTCTGCTTCGGCGTGACCGAACCCGGTGCGGGGCTGGACACCTCGCGCATCACCACCTTCGCCAAACGCGACGGCGACCGCTACATCGTCAACGGCCGCAAGGTGTGGATCTCCAAAGCCATGGAGTCGGACAAGATCCTGCTACTCACCCGCACCCAGAGCTACGAGGAAGTGTCCAAGAAGACCGATGGGATGACGTTGTTCATCACCGACCTCGACCGCAGCAGGGTCGACGTCCGCCCCATCCGCAAGATGGGCCGCAACGCGGTCAGCTCCAACGAATTGTTCATCGACAATCTCGAGGTTCCGGTCGAGGACCGAATCGGCGAGGAGGGCAAGGGATTTCAGTACATCTTGGACGGCCTCAACCCGGAGCGGATGCTGATCGCCGCCGAGGCGCTCGGCATCGGCCGGGTGGCGCTGGACAAGGCGGTGAAATACGGCAACGAGCGTGAGGTCTTCGGCCGGCCCATCGGCATGAACCAGGGCCTGCAATTCCCGCTCGCCGACTCGCTGGCACGCCTCGACGCCGCCGAGTTGATGCTGCGCAAGGCGACCTGGCTGTACGACAACGGCAAACCCTGTGGGCGCGAGGCGAATACCGCGAAATACCTGTGCGCCGACGCCGGCTTCACCGCCGCGGACCGGGCGTTGCAAACCCACGGCGGCATGGGTTACGCGGAGGAGTACCACATCACCCGCTACTTCCGCGAGGCCCGGCTGATGAAGATCGCGCCGGTCAGCCAGGAGATGATTCTGAACTTCCTGGGATCTAACGTGTTGAAACTGCCGAGGAGCTATTGACCGCGCCCGACGAGCACGTGCTGCTGTCCGAGGACCGCGACGGCGTACGCACGCTCACGCTCAACCGCCCGCGCCGCAAGAATGCGATCAACCCCGAACTGTGGATCGCGTTGCGGGACGCGCTGCAGGCCGCCGGCCACGACCGCGGCGTGCGCGCGCTCGTGCTCACCGGCTCCGGCGGCAGCTTCTGCTCCGGCGCGGACATCTCGGTCCCCGACGACATTCATCCGACCTACAAGCTGCAGCGTTTGACCGACGTGGCGCTGGCCCTGCACGAGCTTGCGATGCCGACCATCGCCAAGGTGGCCGGAGTGGCCGTCGGGGCGGGATGGAACCTCGCGCTGGGATGCGACTTCGTCGTGGCAACGCCAGAATCGAAGTTCTGCCAGATCTTTTCCAAGCGTGGTCTGTCGATCGACCTCGGCGGATCGTGGTTGCTGCCCAAACTCGTTGGCCTGCAACAGGCCAAGCGGCTCGCGCTGCTCGCCGAGACGATCGACGCCGAGGAGGCGCACGCGCTGAACTTGGTGACGTGGCTGGTGCCGGCCGCGGAGATCGACGCCTTCGTCGACGATCTCGCCCACCGGCTGGCGGCCGGCCCGCCGATCGCCCTCGCCCACACCAAGGCCCTGCTGAACGAGGGTGCGGACAGCACGTTGCGCGACGCACTGGCCAACGAGGCCCGCGCCCAGGTCGGCAATTTCGCGACGGCCGACGCGTCCGCCGCCTATGCCGCCTTCGCGCAGCGGCGGGAGCCGTCGTTTACTGGCCGGTGGGCGCTATCGAAATCCAAGGAAGCGGAGTAGGGAAATGCGGGAAACAGTCATCGTCGAAGCCGTGCGCACCGCGGTGGGCAAGCGCAACGGCGGCCTGGCCGGGATGCACGCCGCGGACCTGTCGGCCGTCGTCCTCAACGAACTGCTGGAACGCACGGGAGTCGGCCCGGAGATGGTCGACGACGTGATCTGGGGATGTGTGTCCCAGGTCGGCGACCAGTCCAGCAACATCGGCCGCTACGCGGTCCTGGCCGCCGGCTGGCCGGAGACCATCCCCGGGACCACCGTGAACCGCGCGTGCGGCTCGAGCCAGCAGGCGCTCGACTTCGCCGTGCAGGCGGTCA
>NZ_LZIX01000269.1:0-46152 GCF_001666955.1 Mycobacterium sp. E735
GGGCCGTCGTTCGCGCTGCCGGTCCATTCGGCCAGCAGGTGCGCGGCACCGGAGGCCGGGTGCCGGATGATCAGCGCCTCGGCGGCATCGAGGGCCGGCGCATCGTGATCGTCGGCGACATCCTGCACAGCCGGGTCGCCCGTTCCAACGTCATGCTGCTCAACACCCTGGGCGCCGAGGTGGTCCTGGTGGCGCCGCCGACGCTGTTGCCGGTCGGCGTCGACGGCTGGCCGGTCACCGTCGCGAACGACTTCGACGCCGAGCTGCCCGCCGCCGACGCGGTGCTGATGCTGCGGGTGCAGGCCGAGCGCATGAACGGCGGCTTCTTCCCGTCGGTGCGCGAATACTCCTCGCGCTTCGGGCTTTCCGATCGCCGCCAGGCGATGCTGCCCGGCCACGCCGTGGTGCTGCACCCGGGTCCGATGCTGCGTGGCATGGAGATCGCGTCCTCGGTGGCCGACTCGTCGCAATCGGCCGTACTGCAACAGGTGTCCAACGGTGTGCACGTGCGCATGGCGGTGCTGTTCCATGTGCTGGTCGGCGCCGAGTCGGCCGGAAGTGAGGGTGCGGCGTGAGCGTGCTGATCCGTGGGGTCCGGTTGTACGGCGAGGGCGACCGGGTCGACGTGCTCGTCGATGACGGCCAGATCGCCGAAATCGGCGCGGAGCTCGCGGTCCCCGACACGGCCGACGTCATCGACGCGACCGGGCAGGTGTTGCTGCCCGGGTTCGTCGACCTGCACACCCACCTGCGCGAGCCGGGCCGCGAATACGCCGAGGACATCGAAACCGGCTCGGCCGCAGCGGCTCTGGGCGGATACACGGCGGTGTTCGCGATGGCCAACACCAATCCCGTCGCCGACAGCCCGGTGGTCACCGACCACGTCTGGCACCGCGGCCAGCAGGTCGGACTGGTCGACGTCCACCCCGTCGGCGCCGTCACCGTCGGACTGGCCGGCGCCGAGCTCACCGAGATGGGCATGATGGCGGCCGGGGCCGCGCAGGTGCGGATGTTCTCCGACGACGGCGTCTGCGTGCACGACCCGCTGGTGATGCGCCGCGCCCTCGAGTACGCCACCGGCCTGGGCGTGCTGATCGCCCAGCACGCCGAGGAACCCCGGCTCACCGTCGGCGCCGTCGCCCACGAGGGGCCCGCCGCCGCCCGGCTCGGGCTCTCGGGCTGGCCGCGGGCCGCCGAGGAATCGATCGTCGCCCGCGACGCGCTGCTGGCGCGCGACGCGGGCGCCCGGGTGCACATCTGCCACGCGTCCACCGCCGGCACCGTCGAGTTGTTGAAATGGGCCAAGGATCAAGGCATTTCGATCACCGCCGAGGTCACCCCGCATCACCTGCTGCTCGACGACAGCAGGCTGGCCACCTACGACGGGCGCAACCGCGTCAACCCCCCGCTGCGGGAGGCCGCCGACGCGGTGGCGTTGCGTCAGGCCCTGGCCGACGGCGTCATCGACTGCGTGGCCACCGACCATGCCCCGCACGCCGAACACGAGAAGTGCGTGGAATTCGCCGCGGCCCGCCCGGGCATGCTGGGCCTGCAGACCGCGCTGTCGGTCGTGGTGCACACCATGGTGACGCCCGGGCTGCTGACCTGGCGCGACGTCGCGCGGGTGATGAGCGAAAACCCCGCGCGCATCGTCGGGCTGCCCGATCACGGCCGCCCGCTGGAGGTGGGGGAGCCGGCCAACCTGACGGTGGTGGACCCGGAGGCCACCTGGACCGTCGCCGGGTCCGATCTGGCCAGCCGGTCGGCCAACACGCCGTTCGAGTCGATGGCCCTGCCGGCCACCGTGACGGCGACGCTGCTGCGGGGCAAGGTCACCGCTCGAGACGGGAAGTGCCCGGCATGAATTCAGGCACGCTGGTGGGGTCGCTGATCTTCGCGGCGGTGCTGGTGGTGGTGATCGCGGTGGTGATCCAGCTGATGATGCGCAGCTGGCGGCGTCGCTCGGAGCGGCAGGAGGAGCTGATCGGCGACCTGCCCGACGTGCCCGACCAGGTGGGCGCGGCGCTCATCACCACCCGGGGCCACTATTGCGGTTCCATGATGGCGCCGGGTTGGCACGAGCGGATCGCGGCCGGCGACATGGGTTTCCGCAGCAAGGCGGTACTGACCCGCTATGCCGGCGGGATCATGGTGGAACGCTTGCGCGCCCAACCGATTTGGATACCGAAAGACGCGATCACCGGTATCCGCATGGAGCGCAGCATGGGCGGCAGGGCCACGGCCCGGATCGGGATCCTGGCGATTCGGTGGCGGCTGCCGTCGGGAGCCGAGATCGACACCGGCTTTCGGGCGAATCACCGCGAGGAATACACCGAGTGGCTGGAGTCCCAGCAGGAGGGAGCCGCGTGAACAACAAAGCACTGCTCGTGCTCGAAGACGGCCGCGTGTTCACGGGCACGCCGTTCGGCAAGGTCGGCCAAACGCTCGGCGAGGCGGTCTTTTCCACCGGCATGTCCGGCTACCAGGAGACGCTGACCGATCCCAGCTATCACCGGCAGATCGTGGTGGCCACCGCTCCGCAGATCGGCAACACCGGCTGGAACACCGAGGACGCCGAGAGCCGTGGCGACAAGATCTGGGTCGCCGGCTACGCGGTGCGCGACCCGTCGCCGCGGGCGTCCAACTGGCGCGCCACCGGCACCCTGGAGGACGAGCTGGTGCGCCAGCACATCGTCGGGATCGCCGGCATCGACACCCGCGCGGTGGTGCGCCATCTGCGCACCCGTGGGTCGATGAAGGCGGGGGTGTTCTCCGGTGAGGCGCTTGCCGACCCCGCCGAGCTGGTCGAGCGGGTGCGCGGACAGCAGTCGATGCTCGGCGCCGATCTCGCCGGGGAGGTCAGCACGCCGGAGCGCTACATCGTGGAACCCGAAGGACCACCGGGATCTTCGAGGTTCACGGTGGTCGCGCTCGATCTGGGGATCAAGACCAACACGCCGCGCAACTTCGCCCGCCGCGGGGTACGCAGCCACGTGTTGCCGTCGTCGACCACGTTCTCCCAGATCGCCGACATCTCACCCGACGGGGTGTTCTTGTCCAACGGCCCGGGCGATCCCGCCACCGCCGACCACGTCGTCGCGCTCACCCGCGAGGTGCTGGGCGCCGGAATCCCGTTGTTCGGCATCTGTTTCGGCAACCAGATCCTGGGCCGCGCGCTGGGGCTGTCCACCTACAAGATGGTGTTCGGCCACCGCGGCATCAACATCCCGGTGATGGACCACGCGACCGGGCGGGTGGCGGTGACCGCGCAGAACCACGGCTTCGCGCTGGAAGGCGAGGCCGGCCAGTCCTTCGACACCCCGTTCGGCCCCGCGGTCGTCAGCCACACCTGCGCCAACGACGGGGTCGTCGAGGGCGTCAAACTCGCCGACGGGCGGGCGTTCTCGGTGCAGTACCACCCGGAGGCCGCCGCCGGACCCCACGACGCGGAATACCTGTTCGACCAATTCATCGACCTGATGGCAGAGGGGCGCTGATGTACCTCGCCGCGAGCGTGCGCAGTTGTACGCGGTGCACGGCGTGTCGCCGTGGCAACACGCACCCTCGCGCAATGGAAGGGAGCAACTGATGCCGCGGCGCAGTGACCTCAACCACGTGCTGGTGATCGGCTCGGGGCCGATCGTCATCGGCCAGGCGGCCGAATTCGACTACTCCGGCACCCAGGCCTGCCGGGTGCTGCGGGCGGAGGGGCTGCAGGTCAGCCTGATCAACTCCAACCCGGCCACCATCATGACCGACCCGGAGTACGCCGACCACACCTACGTCGAGCCGATCACCCCGGCCTTCGTGGAGCGGGTGATCGCCCAGCAGGCCGAGCGCGGCAACAAGATCGACGCGCTGCTGGCCACGCTGGGCGGGCAGACCGCGCTGAACACCGCCGTCGCGCTGTTCGAGAACGGCGCGCTGGAGCGCCACGGCGTCGAGCTGATCGGGGCGGACATCGACGCCATCCAGCGCGGCGAGGACCGGCAGATGTTCAAGGACATCGTCGCCAAGGTCGGTGGTGAATCCGCCCGCAGCCGAGTGTGTTTCACCATGGAAGAGGTCCGCGAGACGGTCGAGGAGCTCGGGCTGCCGGTCGTGGTGCGGCCCAGCTTCACGATGGGCGGGCTGGGGTCGGGCATGGCGCGGTCCGTCGAGGAGGTCGACCGGATGGCCGGCGCCGGCCTGGCCGAAAGCCCCAGCGCCAACGTGCTGATCGAGGAATCGATCTACGGCTGGAAGGAATTCGAGCTCGAGCTGATGCGCGACGGCAACGACAACGTGGTCGTGGTCTGCTCGATCGAGAACTTCGACCCGATGGGCGTGCACACCGGAGACTCGGTCACCGTCGCGCCGGCGATGACGCTGACCGACCGGGAATACCAGCGGATGCGCGACCTGGGCATCGCGATCCTGCGCGAGGTCGGGGTGGACACCGGCGGCTGCAACATCCAGTTCGCGATCAACCCGGTCGACGGGCGGCTGATCGTCATCGAGATGAACCCGCGGGTGTCGCGGTCCAGCGCGCTGGCCTCCAAGGCCACCGGTTTCCCGATCGCCAAGATCGCCGCGAAGCTGGCCATCGGGTACACCCTCGATGAGATCGTCAACGACATCACCAAGGAAACGCCGGCCTGCTTCGAACCGACGCTCGACTACGTCGTCGTCAAGGCGCCGCGGTTCGCGTTCGAGAAGTTCCCCGGCGCGGACCCCACCCTGACCACCACGATGAAGTCGGTCGGCGAGGCGATGTCGTTGGGCCGCAACTTCATCGAGGCGCTCGGCAAGGTGATGCGGTCGCTGGAGACCACCCGCGCGGGTTTCTGGACCAAGCCCGACCCGGACGGGGATGTCGCCGAGGTGCTGGACCGGCTGCGCACCCCGACCGAGGGCCGGCTCTACGACATCGAGCTGGCGCTGCGGCTGGGCGCGTCGATCGAGCAGGTCGCCGAGGCCAGCGGCGTCGACCCGTGGTTCGTGGCCCAGATCGGCGAGCTGGGCAAGCTGCGCGCCGAGCTGGTGGACGCCCCGGTGCTCGACACCGACCTGCTGCGGCGGGCCAAGCACAGCGGGCTGTCGGACCGCCAGATCGCCTCGCTGCGGCCGGAACTGGCGGGGGAGAACGGAGTGCGTTCGCTGCGCGAGCGGCTCGGCATCCACCCGGTGTACAAGACCGTCGACACCTGCGCGGCCGAGTTCGAGGCCAAGACGCCGTATCACTACAGCAGCTACGAACTCGACCCGGCCGCCGAGACGGAAGTCGCGCCGCAGGCCGAGCGGCCCAAGGTGCTGATCCTCGGGTCGGGACCCAACCGCATCGGCCAGGGCATCGAATTCGACTACAGCTGCGTGCACGCCGCAACCACGTTGAGCCAGGCCGGCTTCGAGACCGTGATGGTCAACTGCAATCCCGAGACGGTGTCGACCGACTACGACACCGCCGACCGGCTGTACTTCGAGCCGCTGACGTTCGAGGACGTCCTCGAGGTGTACCGCGCCGAGCAGCAATCGGCCGGCGCGGGCCCCGGCGTGGTCGGCGTCATCGTGCAACTGGGCGGCCAGACCCCGCTCGGGCTGGCGCAGCGCCTGGCCGACGCCGGGGTCCCCATCGTGGGCACCCCGCCGGAGGCGATCGACCTGGCCGAGGACCGCGGCGCGTTCGGCGACGTGCTGGCCGGCGCCGGCCTGCCCGCACCGAAATACGGCATGGCAACGACTTTCGCGCAGGCCCGCCGGATCGCCGAGGGCATCGGTTATCCCGTGCTGGTGCGGCCGTCATACGTGCTGGGCGGCCGCGGGATGGAGATCGTCTACGACGAGGAGACGCTGGAGGGCTACATCACCCGCGCCACCGAGCTCTCGCCCGAGCACCCGGTGCTGGTCGACCGGTTCCTCGAGGACGCGGTGGAGATCGACGTCGACGCGCTGTGCGACGGCGCGGAGGTCTACATCGGCGGCATCATGGAGCACATCGAGGAGGCCGGCATCCACTCCGGCGACTCGGCGTGCGCGCTGCCCCCGGTCACGCTGGGCCGCAGCGACATCGAGAAGGTGCGCCGAGCGACCGAGGCCATCGCCCACGGCATCGGGGTGATCGGGCTGCTCAACGTGCAGTACGCCCTCAAGGACGACGTGCTCTACGTCCTGGAGGCCAACCCGAGGGCGAGCCGCACCGTTCCGTTCGTGTCGAAGGCCACTGCCGTGCCGCTCGCCAAGGCGTGCGCCCGGATCATGTTGGGCGCCACCATTGCCCAGCTGCGTGACGAAGGCATGCTGGCGGCGTCCGGGGACGGTGCCCACGCGGCCTTCGACGCCCCGATCGCCGTCAAGGAGGCGGTCCTGCCGTTCCACAGGTTCCGCCGGATCGACGGGGCGGCCATCGATTCGCTGCTGGGCCCGGAGATGAAGTCCACCGGCGAGGTGATGGGGATCGACCGCGACTTCGGCACCGCCTTCGCCAAGAGTCAGACGGCCGCCTACGGCTCGCTGCCGGCCGAGGGCACCGTGTTCGTCTCGGTTGCCAACCGGGACAAGCGCTCCCTGGTGTTCCCGGTCAAGCGGCTGGCCGACCTGGGCTTCCGCGTCCTGGCCACCGAGGGCACCGCGGAGATGTTGCGGCGCAACGGCATTCCGTGTGACGAGGTCCGCAAGCACTTCGAGCCCCCCCAGGCGGGCCGCCCGGCCGCGTCGGCCGTCGACGCGATCAAGGCCGGCGAGGTCGACATGGTGATCAACACGCCGTACGGCAACTCCGGGCCACGCATCGATGGCTACGAGATCCGTTCGGCCGCGGTGTCGGTCAACATCCCCTGCGTCACCACGGTGCAGGGCGCCTCCGCCGCCATCCAGGGCATCGAGGCGGGCATCCGCGGCGACATCGGCGTGCGGTCCCTGCAAGAACTGCACAGCGTGATCGGCCTGGGCGCCGCGCCCGGCGAAGGCGCCCGGTGACCGGGTTCGGCGTCCGCCTGGCCGAGGCGAAAGCGCAACGCGGCCCGCTGTGCGTGGGCATCGACCCGCATCCCGAGCTGCTCCGCGCCTGGGATTTGCCGACCACCGCCGACGGACTGGCCGCCTTCTGTGACATCTGCATCGAGGCGTTCGCCGGCTTCGCCGTGGTCAAGCCCCAGGTGGCGTTCTTCGAGGCCTACGGCGCCGCCGGGTTCGCGGTGCTCGAACGCACCGTCGAGGCCCTGCGTTCGGTCGGGGTGCTGGTGCTGGCCGACGCCAAGCGCGGGGACATCGGCACCACGATGGCGGCCTACGCCGCCGCCTGGGCCGGCGACTCGCCACTGGCGGCCGACGCCGTCACGGCCTCGCCGTACCTGGGATTCGGGTCGTTGCGGCCGCTGCTGGAAGCCGCCGCCGCTCACGACCGGGGCGTGTTCGTGCTGGCGGCGACCTCCAACCCGGAGGGCGCCACCGTGCAGCGCGCCGCGTTCGACGGCCGCACGGTGGCCCAGCTGGTGGTCGACCAGGCGGCGGTGGTGAACAAGTCGGCGACGCCGTCGGGGCCCGGGTACGTCGGCGTGGTGGTGGGCGCGACGGTGCTCGAGGCGCCCGATCTCAGCGCGCTGGGCGGGCCGGTGCTGGTGCCCGGGCTCGGTGTGCAGGGCGGACGGCCCGACGCGCTCGCCGGGCTGGGCGGGGCGGCCCCCGGCCAGCTGCTGCCCGCGGTGGCCCGCGAGGTGCTGCGGGCCGGGCCGGGCGTGGACGAACTGCGGGCGGCGGGCGAGCGGATGCTGGACGCCGTCGCCTATCTGGGCGCGCCGTAGGGCCGCCCCGGCGCTCAGTCGGACGCTAGGGCCGTACTTGGCCGCGCGGTCTCCACGATCACCGTGGTCGCCTTGACGACCGCCACGGCGACGCTGCCGGGCCGCAACTGCAGTTCCTCGGCGGCCTCGGTGCTCATCAGCGACACGACGGTGAACGGGCCGCACTGCATCTCGACCTGGGACATCACCTTGTCGCTGGTGACCCTGGTGACCAGCCCGACGAAGCGGTTGCGGGCCGAGCTGCCGATGCTGAGCGGGTCGGGCGGCGGGGCGGGGGCGTTGTTCCGGGAAAACCGGGCCAGATCTTCGCTGGCGATGACCTTGCGGCCCGCCGCGTCGTGGCTGACCGTCAGCGATCCCTGGTTGATCCAGCGCCGGACGGTGTCGTCGCTGACTCCGAGCAGTTCAGCGGCCTGACGGATCCGCAGGTTCGACACCGCTAGATGGTAACTCGCGGGGTATTAGCTGGCGGCCGTACCAGCGAAGGGCGTCGTCGCGCCACGCGGGGGCCGCGCGGGTGCGACACGCGCGACACGCAACGAAAAATGCGTGATCCCCGGCACGAGGCGTTTCGCCGCGCCGCGGCCGCCCTTGGCCGCCGCCCCGGCGGCCGGCCGGACGCCGGGCCCACTCGGTAAAACCGCAGCTCAGAGCCCATATTTCGGATCAGGGCCGGGCGCTCGCAAAGCGCAGGCGGGGCCCGGCCGGGCGGTCATCGCATGCGTCCGCCGGACGGCATTTTCCGGCCACAGGCGGGGCTCATGCTGGGAGTTTGTCCCCTGAACCAGGGGGCCGGGTTAGATTTCGTCAGGAGGCCTGAGTACGGTCGTCTCCGCTGGCAGAAGAACCGGCGAGACAAAAAGAGATCGATTGAAATTGATTGATCAGATACGGAGGAATCGTGGCCCTTCCCCAGTTGACCGACGAGCAGCGCGCGGCCGCGTTGGAGAAGGCTGCTGCCGCACGTCGAGCACGAGCAGAGCTCAAGGACCGGCTGAAGCGCGGCGGCACCAACCTCACCCAGGTGCTCAAGGACGCCGAGACCGACGAAGTCCTTGGCAAGATGAAGGTTTCTGCGCTTCTCGAGGCGTTGCCCAAGGTGGGCAAGGTCAAGGCGCAGGAAATCATGACTGAGCTGGAGATCGCCCCCACCCGCCGCCTGCGCGGCCTCGGCGACCGCCAGCGCAAGGCCCTGCTGGAAAAGTTCGGCTCCTAGCCCGGCCCCGGCCAACCCGCGCTATGGGCCACCAGCCCAGGAGCGCCAGTGAGCGCTAGCGGGGGACCGGACGTCGAGCACGGCACGCGTCCCGCACCACCAGGTAAGGGGCGTGTGGTCGTGCTGTCCGGTCCCTCCGCGGTCGGCAAGTCGACAGTCGTCCGCTGCCTGCGCGAGCGAATTCCGGAGCTGCATTTTTCCGTCTCGGCCACGACGCGGGCGCCGCGGCCGGGCGAGGTCGACGGCGTCGATTACCACTTCGTCAGCCCGGACCGCTTTCAGCAGCTCATCGACGACGGCGCGCTGCTGGAATGGGCCGAGATCCACGGCGGACTGCACCGGTCGGGCACCCTGGCCGAGCCGGTGCGGACCGCCACCGCGGCCGGGATCCCGGTACTCATCGAGGTCGACCTGGCCGGCGCCAGGGCCGTCAAGAGGGCGATGCCCGAGGCCATCACGGTGTTCCTGGCGCCGCCCAGTTGGGAGGACCTGGAGGCCAGACTCGTCGGCCGCGGCACCGAAACGCCGGAGGCCATGCAGCGCCGCCTGGAGACCGCCCGCGTCGAGATGGCGGCCCAGGACGACTTCGACGAGGTCGTGGTCAACAGTCAATTGGAGTCCGCGTGCGCCGAATTGGTATCCTTGCTGCTAGGAACTGCGCCGAGTCCGCATGACCCACCTGGCCAGACCAGGAGCCAGACCAGATCCAATCGAGATTGAGCATTCGAATCATCAGCGGTAGCCAATCCGTTTCGGGGCTCTGACCGCCAAGGAGTTTGACCTAAGTGAGCATTCCGCAGTCCGACGCGGCGCTGGCCGCCGTCCCCGACCGGTTCGACCCATCGGCCGGGGGGCAGGGCGCCTACGACACCCCGCTGGGCATCACCAACCCGCCCATCGACGAGCTGCTCGACCGCGTGTCGAGCAAGTACGCCCTGGTGATCTACGCCGCCAAGCGGGCCCGTCAGATCAACGACTACTACAACCAGCTCGGCGAGGGCATCCTCGAATACGTTGGGCCGCTGGTCGAGCCGGGGCTTCAGGAGAAGCCGCTGTCGATCGCGCTGCGCGAGATCCACGCCGACCTGCTCGAGCACACCGAGGGCGAGTAACAGGGCAGGGCCGGCCAACTGTGGACCGCAAACGGATTGTCGTCGGCGTCTCCGGTGGCATCGCCGCCTACAAGGCGTGCACGGTAGTTCGTCAGCTCTCCGAGGCCGGCCATCTGGTCCGGGTCGTGCCCACCGAGTCCGCGCTGCGGTTCGTCGGGGCCGCCACGTTCGAGGCGCTGTCCGGCCAGCCGGTGCACACCGGCATCTTCGAGAACGTCCCGGAGGTGCCGCACGTCCAGCTCGGCCAGCAGGCCGATCTGGTGGTGGTAGCGCCGGCCACCGCGGACCTGCTCGCCCGCGCGGTGCACGGCCGCGCCGACGACCTGCTGACCGCCACCCTGCTCACCGCGCGATGCCCGGTGTTGTTCGCGCCGGCCATGCACACCGAGATGTGGTTGCACCCGGCCACCGTCGACAACGTGGCCACCCTGCGCCGCCGCGGGGCGGTGGTGCTGGAGCCGGCGTTCGGGCGGCTCACCGGGTCCGACAGCGGCTCCGGCCGGCTGCCCGAGGCCGAGGAGATCACCACGCTCGCCCAACTGCTGCTGGAACGCCACGACGCGCTCCCGTACGACCTCGCCGGCTGCAAGCTCCTGGTCACCGCGGGCGGCACCCGCGAACCGATCGACCCCGTGCGCTTCATCGGCAACCGCAGCTCCGGTAAGCAGGGCTACGCGGTGGCGCGCGTCGCCGCCCAGCGCGGCGCCGAGGTCACGCTGATCGCCGGGCACACCGCGGGCCTGATCGACCCGGCCGGCGTCGAGGTGGTCCACGTCAGCTCGGCCGAGCAACTCGGCGACGCGGTGGCCAAGCACGCGCCCGCGGCCGACGTGCTGGTGATGGCCGCGGCCGTCGCCGACTTCCGCCCCGCGCAGGTTTCCGCCGCGAAGATCAAAAAGGGCTCGAACGACCGGGAACAGCCACCGACGATCGAGCTGGTCCGCAACGACGACGTGCTGGCCGGTGCGGTGCGGGCGCGCGCCGGCGGCGAGCTGCCCAACATGCGGGCCATCGTCGGGTTCGCCGCCGAAACGGGCGACGCCAACGGCGATGTGCTGTTTCACGCCAGGGCCAAGCTGCGCCGCAAGGGTTGCGACCTGTTGGTGGTCAACGCGGTGGGCGACGGCAGGGCGTTCGAGGTGGACAGCAACGACGGCTGGCTGCTGGCCTCCGACGGCACCGAGTCGGCGCTGCAACACGGCTCCAAGACGCTGATGGCCAGTCGTATCGTGGATGCGATCGCCACGTTCCTGCACGGCGGCGGGTAATACGGTTCGATTTTGCTGTGGCGCGGGGCCAGGCGCCGGCCGGCCCGATGCCAGCCGATATAATTCGGTTAACTAACTATTCGGAAGGATTCGATTGTGAGCGAAAAGGGTCGCCTGTTTACCAGTGAGTCGGTGACTGAGGGACATCCCGACAAGATCTGTGACGCGATCAGCGACTCGGTCCTCGACGCCCTGCTGGCGCAGGACCCCCGCTCACGCGTCGCGGTGGAGACGCTGGTCACCACCGGTCAGGTGCACGTCGTCGGTGAGGTGACGACGACGGCGAAGGAGGCGTTCGCCGACATCACCAGCACGGTCCGCGCGCGCATTTTGGACATCGGCTACGACTCGTCGGACAAGGGCTTCGACGGGGCGTCGTGCGGGGTGAACATCGGCATCGGCGCCCAGTCGCCCGACATCGCCCAGGGCGTCGACACCGCCCACGAGGCGCGCGTCGAGGGCGCCGCGGACCCGCTGGACTCCCAGGGCGCCGGCGACCAGGGCCTGATGTTCGGCTACGCGATCGCCGACACCCCCGAGCTGATGCCCCTGCCCATCGCGCTGGCCCACCGGCTGTCACGGAAGCTGACCGAGGTGCGCAAGAACGGCACGCTGGGATACCTGCGCCCGGACGGCAAGACCCAGGTCACCATCGCCTACGAGGACGACGTCCCCGTACGCCTCGACACCGTGGTCGTCTCGACGCAGCACGCCGACGGCATCGACCTGGAGAAGACGCTCGACCCCGACATCCGGGAGCACGTGCTCAAGAGCGTGCTGAGCGAGCTGGCGCACGACACCCTGGATTCGTCGTCGACCCGGGTGCTGGTCAACCCGACCGGCAAGTTCGTCCTCGGCGGGCCGATGGGCGACGCCGGCCTCACCGGCCGCAAGATCATCGTCGACACCTACGGCGGCTGGGCCCGCCACGGCGGCGGCGCCTTCTCCGGTAAGGATCCGTCCAAGGTGGACCGGTCGGCGGCGTACGCGATGCGCTGGGTGGCGAAGAACATCGTCGCCGCCGGGCTCGCGGAGCGCGTCGAGGTGCAGGTGGCCTACGCCATCGGCAAGGCGGCCCCGGTCGGCCTGTTCATCGAGACGTTCGGCACCGCGACGGTAGACCCGGTCAAGATCGAGAAGATCGTGCCCGAGGTGTTCGACCTGCGGCCCGGCGCGATCATCCGTGACCTGGACCTGCTGCGTCCGATCTACGCGCAGACCGCCGCCTACGGCCACTTCGGCCGCACCGACGTCGAACTGCCGTGGGAGCAGCTCGACAAGGTCGACGACCTCAAGCGCGCTATCTAGGCAGCGGGTGGTCGGCGTCCAGCGCCGGCAATCCATCGATGCTTCGCCGGTTGCGCCCGACCAGGCGAACGTAGGCCTCGCCGGGCGCCTTGCTGTGGTAGTCGTCGAGCACCGGGCGTTCGTCGACGAGCTCGTAGTACGGCACCGCGAACCCGCACGCGTCGGCGATTCGCTCGAGATCGACGACGATGACGGCGCGCACGCCCGCGTGCGGGTTCCCGAACTTGCCGACGAATTCGCCGAACTCGGCGTCGTCGGGGCGGACCACCCGTCCGGTGCCGAACAGCCGCAGGATGCGCGAGTTGCGGGTGAACGAGCAGAACATGATGGTGATCCGGCCGTTGTCACGCAAGTGCGCAATCGTTTCCACCCCGCTGCCGAACAGGTCCAGATAGGCCACGGTGTGATCGTCGATGACCGCGAAGGTGTCCCGATACCCTTTGGGGGAGAGGTTGATTCGGCCTCCCTCGGACGGCGCGGTGGCGACGAAGAACATGGCCTGATCGTTGATGAACTCGGTGAGCGACTCGTCGAGACGCGGAAACTCCTTGGCCACGCGTGCAGCCTAGCGCCGGGTGGTGACAGCCATCACCCTGTTTTCGGTGCGTTCGCTAGGCGGAACTGCCGGTGAATCGGTAGTCGTCGAGGTCGAAGCGCCGGCTGCGCCAATAGGCCTCGACGGTGGTGGTGGGCCGCAGCGGGACGTCGCCGTTCTTGTCGAAGTAGTAGCTGTTCGCCAGTCGGCAGCTGTCCTGCCAGAAGATCTGCCGGTGCCGTCGGCGCAGCATCTCGGCGAAGTACCGGTCGTTGGCCTCGTCGGTCACCTCCACGCGCGTCGCGCCGTCGCGCTGCGCCCGTTTCAGGCACCGCACGATGTGGTGGGTCTGCGTCTCGATCAGCGCGAAATACGACGAGCCCACGTAGCCGTACGGGCCGAAAACCGTGAACAGGTTGGGGAAATCGGGCACGCTCACGCCCTCGTAGGCCTGCAGCCGGTGCTCGTCCCAAAACCGGCTCAACGACTTGCCGCCGCTGCCCGTCACCGCGAACGTCGGGACGTCGTCGGGATCCATCACCTTGAAACCGGTGGCCAGGATCAGCACGTCTATCTCATGGGCTTCGCCGTCGGTGGTGGCCACCGCCGTGGGCGTGATCTTGTCGATCGGCTCGGTGACCAGTCGCACGTTGTCGCGGTTGAACGTGGCCAGGTACTCGTTGTGGAAGCCGGGGCGCTTGCAGCCGACCGCGTAGCGCGGGGTGAGTTGGTCGCGCACCGTGGGGTCGTCCACCTGTTTGCGTAGGTAGGCCAGCCCCGCCGACTCCATCCTCTTGGCCAGCGGCACCACCGTGAAGTAGTGCGCGGAGATCGGGAAGGTGACTTCGACGAAGGCCTGGCTGAGCAGCCGCTGCACGATCTTGCCGCCCGGGATCCGCATCGCCCAGCGGGCCGGGGCCGGCAGCGCGACGTCCAGCTTGGGGAAGCACCAGATCGGGGTGCGCTGGAAAACGGTGAGCTGCTTGACAATCGGCGCGATTTCGGGAATCACCTGGACGGCCGAGGCGCCGGTGCCGATGATCGCGACGCGCTTGCCGCTCAGATCCTGGTCGTGATCCCAGCGCGCGGTGTGCATCGTGACGCCGCCGAAGCTGTCCACGCCGTCGATGTCGGGCAGGTTGGGCACGGTGAGCACGCCGCACGCGCTGATCAGGAAGCGGGCGGTGACGGTTCCGCCGGGGTCGGTCTGCACCCGCCACAGGGACCGCTCGTCGTCGAACTCGGCGGATTGCACCTTGGTGTTCAACCGGATTCGCGATCGGATGCCGTACTTGTCGACGCAGTGTTCGGCGTAGGCCTTGAGTTCGCGGCCCCGCGCGTAGGTCCGCGACCAGTCCGGGCTCTGCTCGAAGGAGAACTGGTAGGAGAACGACGGGATGTCCACGGCGATACCGGGATACGTGTTCCAGTGCCACGTCCCGCCGACCCCGTCGCCCGCCTCGACGACGAGATAGTCGGACAGCCCGGCGTTGTCGAGCTTGATGGCGGCGCCGATCCCGGAGAAGCCGGCGCCGACGATCAGCGTGTGGTAGTCGGGAGTGCTGCTCATCGTGACCGCCTAGGGGTGTAGCGCCTTCTTCAGCGCGGCCAGCCCGCGGTCGGTGGCAGCGGAGGCCGCGGGGATCACCAGGGCGAAGCTCGCGTAGCCGTGCACCAGGTTGGGCTCGTTGCTCAATTCCGCGGGCACGCCGGCGGCGTCGAGCAGCTCGGCGTAGCGGGCCCCGTCGTCGCGCAGCGGATCGTGTTCGGCGGTCGCGATGTAGGCGGGCGGCAACCCGGACAGGTCCGTCGCGTTCGCCGGGGCCAGGGTGGTGGGCAGCACCGTCGGGTCGCTGATGTCGATGTCGGGCAGATACCACGCCAGGAAGGCGTCGATCACGTCGCGGTCCAGGATGGGCGCGTTGGCGTTGTCGGTGTAGGACGGCAGCGACAGGTCGGCGGTGACGACCGGGTACCAGAGCAGCTGGAAGCTCAGCTCCGGCCCGGCGTTCGCGGTGGCCAGGTGCGCCATCACGGCGGCCAGGTTGCCGCCGGCCGAGTCGCCGGCGACGGCGATCCGGCCGGGGTCACCGCCCAGCTCCGCGGCGTTCTCGGCGACCCACTGCAGCGCCGCCCAGGAGTCGTGCACGCCGGCCGGGAACGGGTGCTCGGGGGCGAGCCGGTAGTCCACGGACACCACGATGGCCTCGGCGCCGACGGCGTGCGCGCGGGCCAGGGGGTCGTGGGTGTCGAGGTCACCGAGGCAGAAGCCGCCGCCGTGATAGAAGACGACGACGGGCAGCGGCTCTTCGGGTTCCAGGGGCGGCCAGTAGATCCGCACTCCGACGTCGCTGACGTCGCCATGTCCGATCGTGCGCTCCTCGACGCGCAGGTCGGGCAGCATCTCGGGTGGCACCTTGAGCATTCGCAGCCGCGAGCGCGCGGTCTCCACGCCGTCGGCTGCGGTGAAGGTCATCGGGAAGGCGTCGAGCAACGCCTTGAACGTCGGGTCGATCCCCGGTCGGGCGAAGGTGGGCTCCGTCATGGATTCACCGTACGCTCCGGCTTCAGCGGCGTAGCCCCGTTCGCAGGGCCGTCAGCCCGCGTTCCATCGCGGCGGTGGCCGCGGGCACCACGCCGCCGTAGCCGAGGTAACCGTGCACCAGCGTCTCTGCGTTGTGCACCTCGACGGTCACGCCGGCGGCGGCAAGGCGTTCGCCGTACCGGATGCCGTCGTCGCGCAGCGGGTCGTGACCCGCGACGGCGATGTAGGCGGGCGGCAGGTTGGACACGTCGCCGGCCCGCCCGGGCGCCATGCCCGGCGGCGGGGCGGACAGGTCGACTTCGCCCGCGTACCAACGCGAGAACTCGGCGACGGCCTTGACGTCGAGGATCGGCGCGCCGGCGTTTTCGGTGAAGGACGGCAGCGACGCGTCCCACATCGTCGACGGGTACCACAGCAGCTGAAACGCGATGGCCGGTGCGCCGTGGTCCCGCGCCCGATGGGCCATCACCGCGCTGATCGTGCCACCGGCCGAATCCCCGGCCACGCCCATCCGGTTCGGGTCACCGCCCAGCCCGGCGGCGTTCTCGGCGACCCAAAGCGTTGCGGCCCAGGCGTCTTCGATCGCGGCGGGGTAGGGGTGCTCCGGCGCCAGCCGGTAGTCGACGGAGACCACGATGGCGTCGGCGCCGACCGCGTGCTGGCGGGCCGTGCCGTCGTAGCTGTCGAGGTCGCCCACCACGAATCCGCCGCCGTGGAAATACAGCACGACGGGCGGGGTGGCGCTCTCGGATTCGATTGGCGGCCAATAGATCCGGACGCCGACCGACCCTCCTGGACCGGGGATGGCGCGGTCCTCGACGCGCAGCTCGGGGTGCAGCGGCCGGCGGGGCAGGTCGCGGAACCGTTGCCGCGCCGCGTCGACGCCGTCCTCGGTGGATAGCCGGAACGGAACCGCATCCAGTACCTTCTGCAGGATGGGGTCGATAGCGGGCTTTTCGTCGGCTGTGTTGTCCAAGCTGGGCATGGACGTACCGTACGCACCTCGGCTGGTGTTCGGCGGCTGGGTGCTGGCAGGCTGGGCGGCCCTCGGTTACGGCGTGTACCTGACGGTGTTGGCGCTGGGTTCGGAGCCGGGGGCCGAGCTGACCGGGCACTGGGTGGCGCAGCCGCTGTTCAAGGCCTCGATGGCGCTGTTGCTGACCGCCGCCGCGGCGGGCCACGCCGTCGTGCGTGAGCGGCGTTGGCTGATGCCGGCGCTGCTGCTGTCGGCCGTCGGTGACTGGTCGCTGGCGATCCCGTGGTGGGCCCAGTCGTTCGTCGTGGGCCTTGGCGCATTCCTGTTGGCGCACTTGTGTTTCCTGGGCGCGCTGCTGCCCCTGGCCGCCAGGCGCCCGTCGCGGTTGCGCATCGCCGCCGTGGTCGCGATGTGTGTGGCCACCGTCGCGCTGCTGGCCTGGTTCTGGCCGCACCTGGGCAAGCTGACGCTCCCGGTGGCGGCCTACATTCTGGTGCTGACCGCGATGGTGTGCGCCGCTCTGGTGGCGAAGCTGCCGACGATCTGGACGGCGGTGGGGGCGGTGTGTTTCGCGGCGTCGGATTCGCTGATCGCCATCGGCCGCTTCATCCTGGGCAACGAGGCGCTGGCAGTGCCGATCTGGTGGTCGTACGCCGCGGCGCTGATCCTGATGACCGCGGGGTTCTTCTTCGGTCGTGAGGTGCCGGCCGACGCCGGCACCCCGGAACCGGCCGAAAGCTGACCCGGACGGTACGGGGTTGAGCACCAGCCGGGCCATGAGAGCGCCTTGAGCGGCAGCGCGCGCACACCCGTTCAGGTCGAGCCCATTGCCCGGGTGCTGCCGATGCTCTCGGTGCCGCACCTGGACCGCGAGTTCGATTACCTGGTGTCGGCCGAGCAGTCCGACGACGCCCAGCCGGGGGTGCGGGTGCGGGTGCGGTTTCACGGCCGGCTGGTCGACGCGTTCGTGCTGGAGCGCCGCAACGACACCGACCATCAGGGCAAGCTCGGTTACCTGGACCGCGTCGTCTCGGCCGAACCGGTGCTGACAGCCGAGATCCGCCGGCTGGTCGACGCGGTGGCGGCGCGCTACGCCGGCACCCGGCCGGACGTCCTGCGCCTGGCGGTGCCGCCCCGGCACGCGCGGGTGGAGCGCGAACCGACGGCGGCGGTGCGGCCGCCGCCACCCGCGCCGGTCGACCCGTCGGCGTGGGCGGTCTACGGGCGGGGCGCCCAGTTCCTGGACGCCCTGGCCGAGTCCCGCGCCGCGCGGGCCGTCTGGCAGGCCCTGCCGGGGGAGTCGTGGGCGGACCGGTTCGCCGAGGCCGCCGTGCAGACGATCCGCGCAGGTCGGGCGGTGCTGGCGATCGTGCCCGACCAGCGCGACCTGGACTCGCTGGTGCGGGCCGCGGCCGCGCGGATCGACGAGAGCGGCGTGGTGGCGCTGTCGGCCGGGCTGGGGCCGGCGGCCCGCTACCGGCGATGGCTGGCAGCGTTGCGCGGTCAGGCCAGGCTGGTGATCGGCACCCGCAGCGCGGCTTTCGCGCCGCTGAGCGATCTGGGTCTGGTGATGGTGTGGGCGGACGCCGACGACAGCCTGGCCGAGCCCCGGGCGCCGTACCCGCACGCCCGCGAGGTGGCGATGCTGCGCGCCCACCAGGCGCGGTGCGCGGCGCTGATCGGGGGCTACGCGCGCACCGCCGAGGCGCAGGCGTTGGTGCGCAGCGGGTGGGCGCACGACATCGTCGCGGCCCGGGCGGTGGTGCGCGCCCGCACGCCGCGGGTGGTCGCCCTCGACGACACCGGTTACGCCGACGAACGCGACCCGGCCGCGCGGACCGCGCGCATCCCGTCGATCGCGCTGCGCGCCGCCCGCTCGTCGCTGGAGGCCGGGGCGCCGGTGCTGGTGCAGGTGCCGCGGCGCGGATACGTCCCGTCGCTGGCCTGCGCGCGCTGCCGCACCATCGCCCG
Source organism: Mycobacterium sp. E735 (assembly GCF_001666955.1). Taxonomy (NCBI): domain Bacteria; kingdom Bacillati; phylum Actinomycetota; class Actinomycetes; order Mycobacteriales; family Mycobacteriaceae; genus Mycobacterium; species Mycobacterium sp. E735. Next base: position 18,710 of record NZ_LZIX01000269.1, read on the forward strand.
GTGCCGGCACTGCACGGGTCCGCTCTCCCTGGCCGAGTCGTTGCGGGAGGGCGGCCCGGCGCTGGTCTGCCGTTGGTGCGGGCGGACTGAGCCGACGCGGCGCTGCGCGCGCTGCGGGTCGGACGCGGTGCGCGCCGTGGTCGTCGGGGCGCGCCGCACCGCCGAGGAACTCGGGCGCGCGTTTCCCGGCACCGCGGTGGTCACCTCGTCGGGCGAGGGCGTCGTTCCGCAGGTGGCCGCGGGCCCGGCGCTGGTGGTGGCCACGCCGGGGGCGGAGCCCGCCGCGGCGGGCGGTTACGGGGCGGCGCTGCTGCTGGACACCTGGGCGCTGCTGGGCCGCCAGGACCTGCGCGCCGCGGAGGACGCGCTGTGGCGCTGGATGTCCGCCGCGGCGCTGGTGCGTGCCCGCGGCGACGGCGGGGTGGTGCTGGCGGTGGCCGAATCGTCGATTCCCACGGTGCAATCGCTGATCCGCTGGGATCCGGTGGGTCATGCCGAGGCCGACCTGGCGGCCCGGACAGAGGTGGGCCTGCCGCCGAGCGTGCACATGGCGGCCCTGGACGGCGCCGCCGACGCGGTGGCGGCGCTGCTCGAGGAGGCCGGGTTACCGGAGGGCGCCGACGTGTTGGGGCCGGTGGATTTGCCGGCGGGTATCCGCCGGCCGGCGGGGACCCCGGCCGGCGTGCCGGTGACCAGGATGCTGGTGCGCGCCCGCCGGGAGCAGGGGCTGGCGCTGGCCGCGGCGCTGCGCCGCGGCGTGAGCGTGTTGTCCGCGCGCCAGACCCACGAGCCGGTCCGGGTGCAGATCGATCCGCTGCACATCGGATGACCTCGCCAAATCCTGCCCGAGGCGATAGTATGCGTCGGAAATAATGCCTGACTACGACATTGGAAGGTTGTTACACTTCCTGGTCTTCTGCCGCCGATAGGCCGGAGACGATCCCGAAGAAGGGGCGAGATGGCAGCGGAGAACGTGACCACGGCGGACGATTCGCTGGACGTAATCACCGACGCTTTGCTGACGGCTTCCCGCTTGCTGGTCGCCATTTCGGCGCGGTCCATCGGGCAGGTGGACGAGACCATCACGATTCCGCAGTTCCGGACGCTGGTGATCCTGTCCAATCGGGGCTCGGTGAACCTCGCCACGCTGGCCGGCCTGCTCGGGGTGCAGCCGTCGGCCACCGGGCGGATGGTCGACCGGCTGGTCGCGGCCGGGCTGATCGACCGCCTCCCGCACCCGACCTCCCGGCGCGAGCTGCTGGCCGCGCTGACGAAGCGCGGGCGCGAGGTCGTTCGCCAGGTCACCTCCTACCGGCGCGCCGAGATCGCGGCCATCGTGGAAAAGATGCCGCCGGCGGAGCGCCACGGGCTGGTGCGGGCCCTGACCGCCTTCACCGCCGCCGGCGGCGAGCCGGACGTTCACCTCGACGCCGAGATCGACCTTTAGCCGTCACCGCTTCTCGGCGGTGACCAGCAGGTACTCCCAGTCCATGCTGCCGTAGGCGAGATATTGCTCCGCGAGCTCGACGAGTTGCGCGTCCAGCTCGGCGGCCAGCACGCGGTTGTGGCCGATGTTCGTGTAGGCCTCGATCGTCGGGCCGTAGTGGTTCTTGAAGTAGGCGTGCACCGCCTCGGCGCTGTCGAACCGGTTCACTTTGAGCAGTCCGCGCACCGCGGTCACCCGCCCGACGCGGCGGCCCAGCAGTCCGGTGACGTAGCCCTCGCGCCCCCACAGCGCGGCGGGCGGCACGGCCTGCGACAGGCTGGGGCGGTACGGCCGGATGGTGGCGAGCATCCGGCCGAAGAATCCCTCCGGCGTCCAACTGATCACGCCGATCGTCCCGCCCGGCCGGCAGACCCGGACCAGCTCGTCGGCGGCCCGCTGCTGATCGGGGGCGAACTGGATGCCGATCGCGGACATCACGACGTCGAACTCGCCGTCGCCGAAGGGCAGCGCGTGCGCGTTGGCTTCCCGGTAGTCGAGCGTCAGGCCCTGCGCCGCGGCGCGGGCCCGCGACCGCTGCAGCAGCTCGGGGGTGAGGTCGCTGGACACCACCGTGGCACCCGTGGCGGCCGCGGGCAGCGAGATGTTTCCGGAGCCGGCGGCGACGTCGAGCACGCGGACGCCGGGGCCGATGCCGGTGGCCCTGACCAGGACCGGGCCCAACGGCGCCATCACTTCCTCGGCCATCAGGGCGTAGTCTCCCAGCGCCCATACGGTGCGATGCACGGCGCTGTCGCTGATCGTCGTGTCGAGGGTCATCAGACCTCCTTCGTGGTAAGGAAAAGGGCTGCCCACTCGACCCCGTTGTCACCAGCACGGCAGTGCGGTCACATCGGCAGATGGTAACCGCTAGAAACAGTATGCATGAGAAATAATCGACCCGCGCAAGTTTTTGGTGGGTGGCGGGCGCCGCTTTCTAGACTGTGCCGGTGCGTCTCGTCTTCGCCGGCACCCCCGAACCCGCGCTGCCCGCGCTGCGCCGCCTCATCGACTCGCCCCGTCACGAGGTGATCGCCGTGCTGACCCGGCCCGACGCGGCCGTCGGCCGACACGGTCGGCCGCAGCCGTCGCCGGTGGCCCGCGAAGCGCTCGACCGGGGCATCCCGTTGCTGCGGCCGGCGCGGCCGAACTCGGACGAATTCGTCGCCGAACTGCGAGAGCTGGCGCCCGACTGCTGCGCCGTCGTGGCCTACGGCGCCTTGCTGCGCGACGGCCTGCTCGGCGTGCCCCCGCACGGATGGATCAACCTGCACTTCTCGCTGCTACCAGCCTGGCGCGGGGCGGCGCCGGTGCAGGCGGCGATCGCGGCCGGGGACACCGTCACCGGCGCGACGACCTTTCAGATCGAGCCCAGCCTGGACTCCGGGCCCGTCTACGGCGTCGTCACCGAGACGATCCGGCCGACCGACACCGCCGGGGAACTGCTTGGGCGACTGGCCGTTTCGGGCGCGGCGCTGCTGTCGACCACCATGGACGGCATCGAAGACCGGACGTTGACGCCGCGACCGCAACCCGCCGACGGGGTCAGCATCGCGCCGAAGATCACCGTCGAGCAGGCCCGCGTGCGCTGGGACCTGCCGGCGCCGGTCGTGGAGCGCCGGATCCGCTCGGTCACACCCAATCCGGGCGCCTGGACGCTGATCGGCGACCTGCGCATCAAGCTCGGCCCGGTGAGTATCGACGCCGATGCCCCAGAACCGTTGGCGCCCGGCGCTATTCACGTTGACCGCAAGAACGTGTGGATCGGCACCGGCTCGCAGGCGGTGCGGCTGGGCCAAATTCAACCACCCGGCAAGAAGCTCATGAGCGCGGTCGACTGGGCCCGGGGAGCGCGTCTCGACTCCGCGGCGCGGGCGACATGAGCCCGCCGCGGCCCACCGACCGCGGGCGCGGCAGGCGGCGGCGGCCGTTCGACCCGGCACGCGCCGCCGCGTTCGACGTGCTGCGGGCGGTCAGCGAGCGCGACGCCTACGCGAACCTGGCCCTGCCCGCCCTGCTGCGCGAACGCGGAATCGGCGGCCGCGACGCCGCGTTCGCCACCGAACTGACCTACGGCACCTGCCGCACCCGGGGCCTGCTCGACGCGGTCATCGGGGCCGCCGCCAACCGGTCGCCGGACACCATCGACCCGGTGCTGCTCGATCTGCTCCGGTTGGGCACCTACCAGTTGCTGCGCACCAGGGTCGACACCTACGCCGCGGTCTCGACGACGGTGGAACAGGCGGGGATCGAATTCGATTCGGCGCGAGCGGGTTTCGTCAACGGCGTACTGCGCGCCGTCGCCGCCCGGGACGAGAAGTCCTGGGTCGAGGAGCTGGCGCCCGATTCGGCGCGCGATCCGGTCGGTCATGCCGCCTTCGTGCACGCGCACCCGCGCTGGATCGCGCAGGCCTTCGCCGATGCGCTGGGGCCGGCCGCGGCCGAGCTCGACGCGGTGCTGGCCAGCGACGACGACCGCCCGCAGGTGCACCTGGCGGCCCGCCCCGGTGTGCTGAGCGCCGCCGAGCTGGCCGACGCCGTCGGCGGCACGGTCGGCCGGTATTCGCCCTACGCGGTGTACCTGCCGGGCGGCGACCCGGGTCGGCTGGCCCAGGTACGCGATGGCGCCGCGCTGGTCCAGGACGAGGGCAGCCAGCTGGTCGCGCGGGCGCTGACCTTGGCGCCGGTCGAGGGCGATGCGGGGCGGTGGCTGGACCTGTGTGCCGGACCGGGCGGCAAGACCGCGCTGCTGGCCGCGCTGGGCTCGGAGTCCGGGGCCCGCGTCACGGCCGTGGAGCCCGCGCCCCGCCGCGCCGACCTGGTTGTGCAGAACACCCGCGGCCTCCCGGTCGACGTGCTGCGGGTGGACGGGCGGCAAAGCGGACTCGAGCCGACGTTCGACCGGGTTCTCGTCGACGCGCCGTGCACCGGGCTGGGCGCGCTGCGGCGCCGGCCCGAGGCCCGGTGGCGACGCCAGCCGGGCGACGTGCCCGCGCTCACCAAATTGCAGCGCGAGCTGCTGGGCGCCGCGATCGAGCTGACCCGGCCGGGCGGTGTGGTGCTCTACGCGACCTGCTCGCCGCATCTCGCCGAGACCGTCGGCGTGGTGGCCGACGCGCTGCGCCGGCATCCGGTGTCCGCGTTGGACACTCGGCCGCTCTTCGAGCCGGTCACCGGGCTGGGGGATGGGCCGCACGTCCAGCTCTGGCCGCATCGACACGGCACCGATGCGATGTTCGCGGCCGCGGTGCGCCGAGAAGCGGGGTAGGGCCGCGGCGAGCGCCCGGGCAATCGGGCGCGGGCGGGGAACGGCGCGGCTTGCCGGCGTGAAGCCGCCGGCGGCGCTCAGTAGTCTGGCGCACATGTCTGGCAACACCGGTAGGCCGCTGATCGCGCCGTCCATCCTGTCCGCCGATTTCGCGCGGCTAGCCGACGAGGCCGCCGCCGTCGTGGGCGCCGACTGGCTGCACGTCGACGTGATGGACAACCACTTCGTGCCGAACCTGACCATCGGCCTGCCGGTGGTCGAAAGCCTGCTGGCCACCACGAACATCCCGATGGACTGCCATCTGATGATCGAGGACCCCGACCGGTGGGCGCCCGGCTACGCCGAGGCCGGCGCCTACAACGTGACGTTCCACGCCGAGGCCACCGACAACCCGGTCGGCGTGGCGCGCGATATCCGCGCCGCGGGCGCCAAGGCCGGCATCAGCGTCAAGCCGGGCACCCCGCTCGAGCCGTACCTGGAGATCCTGCCGCAGTTCGACACGCTGCTGATCATGTCGGTCGAACCCGGCTTCGGCGGCCAAAGCTTCATCCCCGACGTGCTGAGCAAGGTGCGCACCGCGCGCAAGCTGATCGACGCCGGGGAGCTGACGATCCTGGTCGAGATCGACGGCGGCATCAACGACGACACCATCGAGCAGGCCGCCGAGGCCGGCGTCGACTGCTTCGTCGCCGGGTCGGCCGTTTACGGCGCGGAGGACCCGGAGGCCGCCATCGAGGCGCTGCGGAGGCAGGCCGCCGCCGCCTCACCGCACCTGCGCCGATGAACCAGCCCGCGGGCGGCCTCGACGCGGCCATGCGCCTGGCGATCGAGCAGTCCAACCACGTCAAGGGCACCACCTATCCGAACCCGCCCGTGGGTGCGGTCATCCTGGACTCCGCGGGCGTGGTCGTCGGCGTCGGTGGTACCGAACCCGCCGGCGGCGACCACGCCGAGGTGTTGGCGTTGCGGCGGGCCGGCGACCTGGCGGCCGGTGGAACCGCGGTGGTCACCCTCGAGCCTTGCAACCACTACGGCAAGACCCCGCCGTGCGTGAACGCCCTCCTGGCCGCCGAGCTCGCGGCGGTGGTTTACGCCGTCGCCGACCCGAACCCGGACGCCGCCGGTGGCGCGGCCCGGCTGACCGAGGCCGGCGTGCGGGTGACGGCCGGGGTGCTGGGCGACGAGGTGGCCGGCGGGCCCTTGCGGGAGTGGCTGCACAAGCAGCGGACCGGGCTGCCGCACGTCACCTGGAAGTACGCCGGCAGCGTCGACGGCCGCAGCGCGGCCGCCGATGGCACCAGCCAATGGATTTCCAGCGAGGCCTCGCGGCTGGACCTGCATCGCCGCCGCGCGGCGGCCGACGCGATCGTGGTCGGCACGGGCACCGTGCTTGCCGACGATCCGGCGCTGACCGCCCGGTTGCCCGACGGCTCGCTGGCCGACCGGCAACCGCTGCGCGTGGTGGTGGGAATGCGCGAAATACCTTCGGAGGCAAAGGTTCTCAACGACGACTCGCGGACCATGGTGATTCGCACGCACGACCCCATGGAGGTGATCAAGGCGTTGTCGGACCGCACCGACGTCCTGCTGGAGGGCGGTCCCACCCTCGCGGGCGCGTTCCTGCGGGCGGGGGCGGTCAACCGCATCCTGGCGTACGTCGCGCCGACGCTGCTGGGCGGCCCGATCTCCGTCGTCGACGACGTCGGGGTGCCCACCATCGCGCGGGCGTTGCGCTGGCATTTCGACGGAGTGGACCGGCTCGGGCCGGATCTCGTGCTCAGCCTGGTTCCACGCGTCGATTAGCGGTGACCGGCCGAATCGCCTTGCATCGGGTCCTTGCCGGTTAGGCCGCGCGCACGCTTGTCGGCATACATGTCTGCGTCGGCAAGACGCATGACGTCGCGCTCGCCGGCGGCAATGCCTGCGCTGAAGTCGACCGGCGCGCCGACCTCGGCCCACCGGCGGCGGAGCCGATCGAGGATCCGCCCGGCCTCTGGAGTATCGGCATCGATCAGCAGGAGGAGGAATTCGTCGCCGCCGATGCGGAAGGCGACGTCATTCTTGCGGGCCGACCGGCGCAGCGCGTCGGCGAAGGCGACCAGAACTTCATCGCCGGCCTCGTGGCCGTGACGGTCGTTGTAGCGCTTGAAGTTGTCGAGATCGGCGAGCACCACGGCGCACCGGCCGGCGTGTTGCGACAGCCGGTGTGCCAGGGTGGTCCGGTTCAGCAATCGGGTCAACGCGTCGGTCTGCGCGATGTCGCGCAGTAACAGGCTCTGCTGCACGAGCCGGTCGATGAGCCAGGCCGGCACCTCCGCGACGAGGACCCACATGGTCGCGGCCAGCACCACGGTCAGCGTCGAGGCGGGAAGCGGTTTCACGCAGGCCACCACGAACGCCGCGGCGCCGAGCGGGAGCAGGGCCAGTGAGCGCCACCGCCGACCGGTGAGGCCGAGGTAGGCGAAGGTGATCGTGATCGTGCCGGGGAAGTCGCGCGTGGCGGCCGGTTCGATGGCTCCGGCGAGGAGGGTGACGACAAGCGACGCCACCGGCCATCCCACCAGCAATCCGCGCCGGCCTTGCCAACCGCGGAGCCGGCCCGTCAGCGCGACGAACGCCGCCAGCAACGCGGCCGCGCCGAGCGCCCAATTCAGGGTGGTGTCGCGGCCGGTGGTTCCGGCGTGCGCTCCGGCCGCGGCGTATAAGCCGAGCATCGCAAGGAACGCCGTGCAGCCGATCGCGTGCAACCGTTCGGCTGACGGTTGAGGATCAATGCGCCACGGCACGCAGCCAGAATAGGAGACCCGGGGCCACCGTGCGGGACCCAAGCGCCGGTGCCGGCCACCCTGTCGGGTGTGCTACCGGTCCGCCGGTGACGATCGGAAGCGCGTAGCGCTAGCGCTCGCCCAACGAAACCGCTTGCGGCTCAACGGCTTCCGGCTCCTCGGCGTGTTCTTTGCGACCGCCGATCAACAGGCCGAGCAGCGCTCCCACGATGCAGATGACCACGGTGGCGCTGAAGATGTCGCCGTACATCATCGCGAACGCCTTGAGGTACATCGTCCCCTGCGCGGCGATCCGCTCCAGCAGGGAGGCGTTGGGCGGTATCGCAGCGGTCAGCCCCGCGACGATCTGGTTGAACCGGTAGAGGCCCCACGCGCTGAGCGCCGCGACCCCGATCAGCATGCCGGTCATCCGGGCCACCACCACGGCCGCCGAGGCGATGCCGTGCTGTGCCGACGGCACGACCCGCAGCGCCGCGGACGTCAGGGGCCCGATCACCAGGCCCAGGCCGATGCCGGCGACCAGAAGGTCGGCGTGCAACACGGGAACGCTGAACACCCCGAAGATGTCGTGCTTCTGGCTCAATACGTCCTGGCGCCAGTAGTGGATCAGCCAGTAACCGTAGGCCGCGATCAGCAGCCCGATGAACGTCATCACCCGGTCGCCCGCGCGGGTGGCGATCCAGCCGCCCAGCACGGCCCCGATCGGCAGCGCGATCAAGAACCACAACAACAAGCCGGCGGCCTGCGTCTGGTCCATCTGCAGCACGCCCTGGCCGAACAGCTCCACGTCGACCAGCGTCACCATCAGCGCCGCACCTGCGGCCAACGATGCGCCCAGCGCGGCCAGGAAGGGGCGGAAGTGCACCCCCGCCGGCTCGATCAGCCGGGTGCGCGAGAACCGTTCCCAGAGCAAAAACAGCACCGCGACGACGACCGCCCCGATGACCAGCGGGAGCCCGTAGCTCGGCAGGATCTGCTTGCCGTCGGGTTGCGGGTTGTACAGGCCGATGACGGCCAGGCCCAGGGCGACCGCGAGCAGCACTCCGCCGACCAGGTCGACCCGCTCGGGGTTCTCGACCTTCTCGTGCGACGGGAGGCTGAATTGGATCATCGCCATCGCGATCAGGGTGAGCGGCACGTTGATCCAGAACACGTAGCGCCAGTCGTGGAACAGGTACACGATGAAGATCCCGTACAGCGGGCCCAGCACGCTGCCGAGCTCCTGCGCGGCGCCGATGCCGCCCAGCACGCCGGCGCGGTTGCGCTGCGCCCACAGGTCGGCGCCCAGGGCGAGGGTGACCGGAAGCAGCGCGCCGCTGGCCACACCCTGGATGGTGCGGCCGGCGATCAGCAGGTGGAAATCGCCCCAGTGCCCGGCGAGGGCGGTCACCACCGAGCCCACCATGAACAGGGCCAGGCTGACCTGCAGCACCAGCTTGCGGCCGAACCGGTCCGAGGCCCGGCCCAGCAGCGGCATGGCGGCGATGTAGCCCAGCAGGTACATCGTGATGATCCACGTGATGCGCTGCAGCTGGTTGATGGGGATGTGAACGTCGCTCATGATGTCGCGCATGATCGTCACGACGACATAGGCGTCCAGCGCGCCCAGCAGCACCGCCAGACTGCCGGCGCTGATCGCGACGCGGCGTCCGGTCTGCGAACTCATGAACTCACCGGGGGCTTGGTGACCTGGACCTGCTCACCCCAGTTCGACAGGGTGACCTGAACGGAATTGCCCGAACTCTTCTGCATGTTCGCCTGCACCAGCTGGTGGTCGCCGCTCTCCTGGATCCACACCGTGCTGGGCACCGGCTGCGTCGCGTTGAACTGCGGCATGATCTTGTTCACCGCGTCCGCCGACACGTTGCCGCTGACCCGAATGGTGCTCTGCCCGTTGATGGTCTCGCGGCCCTCGGCCTTGGCGTTGCTGAAGTTGGCCAGCGCGTTGCCCAGCCCGGTGTCCGGGTTCAGCAGCACCGACACGTCGTAGATGTCGGAAGCCTTGCCGAAGTCGCTCCACTTGTTCGGCGTCAGGGTGGCGTACAGGGTGCCGTCGATGACCACGAAGTTGGCGTCGATGTCGGATCCACCCAGGGTGATGGTGGCGTTGCCCTTGGCGGCGGTGGCCGGCGCCGTGGTGAGGTCACCGGTGAGCGTCTTGATGGGCAGCCCCTGGATCTTGCCTTGGATCGACAGGACCAGGTGCACGCTCTTGACGGCCTTGGTGGCGTCGGCCGACTGCTTGACCAGGGTCGTGGCGTCGGGCAGCGGGGCGCCGCTCTGCTTTGAACCCGATGAACAGCCGGCGATCAAGGCGGTGGCGAGGGTCAGGGATGCGATGACGGCCGATAGACGGCGGCGGGTCTGCATACCTTGCATCGTAGAGGGTGCCGCCGGCCGGCTTTGGAGACGCGGGGGCCCGGCGCCCGCCCGGCGACGCCGGTTTGGGGCTGCTCACCAGCGCGACCGCCGCGTTTGGGCGTCCGATTAACCTGATGGCATGTTCACCGGAATTGTCGAGGAACTCGGAGAGGTGACGGGCCGCGACGTGCTGGCCGACGCCGCGCGGCTCACCATCCGCGGACCCGTCGTCACCTCGGACGCCGGGCACGGCGACTCGATCGCCGTCAACGGCGTCTGCCTGACCGTCGCGGAGCTGCTGCCCGACGGCCAGTTCACCGCCGACGTGATGGCCGAAACCCTCACCCGGTCGAACCTGGGCGCCCTGGAGGTCGGCAGCCCGGTCAACCTGGAGCGCGCCGCGGCGGTGAACAGCCGGCTCGGTGGGCACATCGTGCAGGGGCACGTGGACGGGACGGGTCAGGTGGTCAGCCGGTCGCCCTCCGAGCACTGGGAAGTGGTGCGGATCGAGATCCCCGCGGCGGTGGCGCGCTACGTCGTCGAGAAGGGATCGATCACCGTCGACGGCATCTCCCTGACGGTCTCCGGGCTCGGCCCCGACTGGTTCGAGGTTTCGCTGATCCCCACCACCCGGGAGCTGACCACGTTGGGTCGCGCCCCGGTCGGGACGCAGGTGAACCTGGAAGTCGACGTGATCGCGAAGTACGTAGAGCGGTTGCTCACCGCGCGATAAGCCTGCCGCCTCGGGTCAGCAGGGCTCGCCCGGCGGCGTCCAGTACGGCTCGCCGGACGGGGTGTAGCACGGCGGTGGTGCGTCGGGCGGCGGGACCGTCATCGCACCGGCGGGCAGCACCCAGTTACCCCAGCGCCCCGGGTCGGTGCAGCCACCGACGCTCACGTGCCGACCGCCGACGTCGGCGCACGCGTCGGCCGTGGCCCGTTGCGGGCAGGCGATGCCCGCTCCAAGTCCGGCCGCGAATATCGAGGTCACGACCGGTACCGCCAGTCTCACTGTGATGCTCATGCCGGTCAGAGTAGATTGCTGGCCGCGAATAGGGAGCCGTTTCGCCGCAGTCGGCCTATTGCTGGAGCCCACCCGCGGCCGGCGACCGCGAGCGGGGCGCTTTTGCCCGCGGTTCAGGCCGATGATGCAGTGCGAGCCGCGACGAATGTATAGGGCCACAACCTCCCGGGGTCGCCCGCGCCCGCGCGTCCCTGTGAACAGCATCGCAATAACCGGCCTCGCCCGGTGGTTCATACTGAATGCAAGACTTGGGCTCTTCCTGCGGACCCCTGAGACAGCAAGGTAGCGACGATGACGAGGTTGGACTCCGTCGAGAGGGCGGTTGCCGACATTGCGGCCGGTAAGGCCGTGGTCGTCATCGATGACGAGGATCGTGAGAACGAAGGCGATCTGATCTTCGCCGCCGAGAAGGCGACGCCGGAGATGGTGGCGTTCATGGTCCGCTACACCTCGGGCTACCTCTGCGTGCCGCTGGACGGCGCGATCTGCGACCGGCTGGGTCTGCTGCCCATGTACGCGGTGAACCAGGACAAGCACGGGACCGCCTACACCGTCACCGTCGACGCGAAAAACGGTGTGGGCACCGGAATCTCGGCCTCCGATCGGGCCACCACCATGCGGCTGCTGGCCGACCCCGCCAGCATCGCCAACGATTTCACCCGCCCGGGGCACGTGGTTCCGTTGCGCGCCAAGGACGGCGGCGTGCTGCGCCGGCCCGGGCACACCGAGGCCGCCGTCGACCTGGCCCGGATGGCCGGGTTGCAGCCGGCCGGCGCGATCTGCGAGATCGTCAGCCAAAAGGACGAAGGCTCGATGGCGCAGACCGATGAGCTCCGGGTCTTCGCCGACGAGCACGACCTCGCACTGATCACCATCGCCGACCTCATCGAGTGGCGACGCAAGCACGAGAAGCACATCGAGCGGATCGCCGAGGCCCGCATACCGACCCGGCACGGCGAGTTTCGTGCCATCGGCTACGCCAGCATCTACGAGGACGTCGAACACGTCGCGCTGGTGCGCGGCGAGATCGCCGGGCCGAACGCCGACGGCGACGACGTCTTGGTGCGCGTGCACTCCGAGTGCCTGACCGGTGACGTGTTCGGCTCCCGGCGCTGCGATTGTGGGCCCCAACTGGACGCCGCGATGGCGATGGTCGCGCGGGAGGGGCGAGGCATCGTGCTGTACATGCGCGGCCACGAGGGCCGCGGCATCGGCCTGATGCACAAGCTGCAGGCCTACCAGCTGCAGGACGCCGGCGAGGACACCGTCGACGCCAATCTCAAACTCGGATTGCCCGCTGACGCAAGGGATTACGGAATCGGGGCGCAGATCCTGGTCGACCTCGGGGTGCGCTCGATGCGGCTGCTGACCAACAATCCGGCCAAGCGCGTCGGGCTGGACGGCTACGGCCTGCACATCATCGAGCGGGTGCCGCTGCCCGTCCGCGCCAACGCCGAGAACATCCGCTACCTGATGACCAAGCGCGACAAGATGGGCCACGACCTGGCCGGTCTCGACGACTTCCACGAATCGGTTCACCTGCCGGGCGAATTCGGCGGCGCCCTGTGACCGCCGGCGACGACGCAGCGGGGGCGCCTCCCGCTGGTGGGGGACGGCGCAGGTGAGCGGTAGCGGGGAGCCGGACATCCCGGCGCTCGACGCGTCCGGCCTGCGCGTCGGCATCGTGGCCAGCACCTGGCACAGCAAGATCTGCGAAGCGCTGCTGGACGGCGCCCGCCGGGTTGCCGCCGAGTCGGGCATCGACAACCCGACGGTGGTCCGCGTGCTGGGCGCCATCGAGCTCCCGGTGGTGGCACAGGAGCTCGCTCGCAACCACGACGCGGTCATCGCCCTCGGCGTCGTGATCCGCGGGGGAACACCGCACTTCGAGTACGTCTGCGACGCCGTGACCCAGGGCTTGACCCGGGTAGCGCTGGACGCCTCGACGCCGGTCGCCAACGGGGTGCTGACGACCAACACCGAGCAGCAGGCGCTTGATCGCGCCGGGCTTCCGGAATCGGTCGAAGACAAGGGCGCCCAGGCGGCCGGGGCGGCATTGACCGCGGCGCTGACGCTGCGTGAGTTGCGCGCTCGGTCGTGACCACGAGCGAGGGCTGGGACGTCGAGTTGCGTCCCCACCGCACACCGATATTCGTCTACGTCGCGGCGTTCACCATCGCCGCGGTGCACATCGCGATCGGCTTCCTGCTCAAGGTCGGATCCACCGGGGTGGTGTTCCAGACCACCGACCAGGTGGCGATGGCCCTGCTCGGCCTGGTGCTCGCCGGGCTGGTGCTGCTGTTCGCCCGGCCGCGGCTGCGGATCGGGGCGGCGGGAATCTCCGTGCGTAACCTGTTGGGCGACAAGCTCATCGAGTGGCCGGACGTCGCCGGCGTCTCGTTCCCGGTGGGCAACCGGTGGGCGCGCGTCGATCTACCCGACGACGAATACATTCCCGTGATGGCCATCCAGGCCGTCGACAAGGAACGCGCGGTCAACGCCATGGACACCGTGCGGTCGCTGCTGGCGCAGTACCGGCCCGACCTTCCTACGCACTGAAGGGAGCTATCCGTGCCGGCACGGATAGCTCCCTTCAGGTGAGCGGGTCAGAAGTTCTTACAGTCGGTCATCATCTGCTGGAAGATCGGCAAAGCCTGCTGCGCGCCCTGGTTGTGCTCGATGGCGTGCAGCAGGTTCACGCGCTGATCCGGCGACGACGCCAGGTACTGCTGCAAGAACTGCTGGTTCGGCGGCGACTGGTCGAGGTACTGAGCGGCCATCGGGTTTTCCGCGTGCACCGCCCGCATCGCCTGGTCGTAGCTGCAGGTCGTGTTGATCATCGGGCCGTAGTCGGGGGCCGCGGATGCGACCCCAGCTGCGGCGGTCGACGCCAATGCCAGGCCGCCGACCCCCATCGCGATCCTGGTCAACGAGCGCTTGAACATCTGTGGACTCCCTCCATTGATTGCCACCCACTGTAACGTCCAGCTACCCCCTTGGTAACCAGAACAAACCGTCCACACCGCCGACCGGTCGTCATAATCCGAGGTCATTGGGCCTTTTCGGGAATTGGCGGATCGGTCGGTGGGCTACTTGTCTATCGAACAAGCGCTCGAATGCGTTACAGGATGTGCCCGAACCGGGGGCGGCGTTTTCGCCGCGTCGAGCCGTGCTCCCGCGGCGCCGGCGTGTCCCGGGCGGCTACTAGCCTGGATGAGTGCCAGATCCCGCCACGTACCGTCCCCCGCCCGGGTCCATCCCGGTCGAGCCGGGCGTCTACCGATTCCGGGACGCGCACGGGCGAGTCATCTACGTCGGGAAGGCCAAGAGCCTGCGCAGCAGGCTGACGTCCTACTTCGCCGACATCGCAAGCCTGCATCCGCGCACCCGGCAGATGGTGACCACCGCCGCCAAGGTCGAGTGGACCGTGGTCAACACCGAAGTCGAGGCGTTGCAGCTCGAATACAACTGGATCAAAGAGTTCGACCCCCGCTTCAACGTCCGCTACCGCGACGACAAGTCGTACCCGGTGCTGGCCGTCACCCTCAACGAGGAATTTCCGCGGCTGATGGTCTATCGCGGTCCGCGCCGCAAGGGGGTCCGCTATTTCGGGCCCTACTCCCACGCCTGGGCGATCCGGGAGACGCTGGACCTGCTCACCCGCGTTTTCCCGGCCCGCACGTGCTCGGCCGGTGTGTTCAAGCGGCACAAGCAGATCGACCGTCCGTGCCTGCTCGGCTACATCGACAAATGCTCGGCGCCCTGTATCGGGCGGGTCAGCGCCGAGCAGCACCGCCAGATCGTGGACGACTTCTGCGACTTCCTGTCCGGCAAGACCGACCGCTTCGCCCGCGAGCTGGAACAGCGGATGCAGGCCGCATCCGACGAACTCGACTTCGAGCGCGCCGCGCGGCTGCGGGACGACCTGGGGGCGCTCAAGCGCGCGATGGAGAAGCAGGCGGTGGTGCTCGGTGACGGCACCGACGCCGACGTCGTCGCCTTCGCCGACGACGAGTTGGAGGCCGCGGTTCAGGTGTTTCACGTCCGCGGCGGCCGGGTGCGCGGCCAGCGCGGCTGGATCGTCGAAAAGTCCGCGGAGGCCGGTGATTCCGGCGAGGAGCAGTTGGTGGAGCAGTTCCTGACGCAGTTCTACGGGGAGCAGGCCGAACTGGGTGGCCACGACAACCAAGGGGCCGACGAAGCCGCCAACCCGGTGCCGCGCGAGGTGCTGGTGCCCTGCCTGCCGTCCAACTCCGATGAACTGGCCAGCTGGCTCTCCGGCCTGCGTGGCTCCCGGGTCGTGCTGCGGGTGCCGCGCCGTGGTGACAAACGGGCGCTGGCCGAGACGGTGCAACGCAACGCCAAAGAGGCTCTGCAACAACACAAGCTGAGGCGCGCCGGCGACTTCAACGCCAGATCTGCTGCGCTGCAGAACATTCAGGAGGCGCTGGGGCTGGCCGACGCGCCGCTGCGCATCGAATGCGTCGACATCAGCCACGTGCAGGGCACCGACGTGGTGGGCTCGTTGGTGGTGTTCGAGGACGGCCTGCCACGCAAGTCGGACTACCGCCACTTCGGGATCCGGGAGGCCGCCGGGCAGGGACGCTCCGACGACGTCGCCTCGATCGCCGAGGTGACCCGCCGCCGGTTCGCGCGACACCTCAGCGAACAGAACGACCCGAATATGCTTTCCCCCGAAGGGAAGTCGCGCCGATTCGCCTATCCGCCCAACCTCTACGTCGTCGACGGTGGCGCGCCGCAGGTCAACGCGGCCAGCGCCGTGCTCGAAGACCTCGGCATCACCGATGTCGCGGTGATCGGCCTGGCCAAGCGCCTGGAAGAGATATGGGTGCCCTCCGAGCCGGACCCCGTCATCATGCCGCGCAACAGCGAAGGGCTTTATCTGCTGCAACGAATTCGCGACGAGGCGCATCGGTTCGCCATCACCTACCATCGCAGCAAGCGATCTAAGCGAATGACCGCCTCAGCGCTGGATTCGGTGCCAGGATTGGGGGAACATCGCCGCAAGGCGCTGGTAACCCATTTCGGATCCATAGCCCGCCTCAAGGAGGCCACCGTCGACCAGATCACGGCCGTTCCCGGAATCGGTGTGGCCACCGCCACCGCCGTTCTGGAGGCGCTGCGACCGGAGCAGCCCGGAGAAGCCGAATGACGGGTGAAGTGGCGGAGGGCCACCCGGTGGAGGCCCGCCCCGAAGGCGGGGCCGGCATCGACGTCGTTCTGGTGACCGGATTGTCGGGCGCCGGGCGGGGTACCGCGGCCAAGGTGCTCGAGGACCTGGGCTGGTACGTGGCCGACAACCTGCCGCCCCAGCTGATCACGCGGATGGTGGACTTCGGCATGGACGCAGGATCTCGGATCACCCGGTTGGCGGTGGTGATGGACGTGCGGTCGCGCGGCTTCACCGGCGACCTCGACGAGGTGCGCAACGAGTTGGCCACCCGCAACATCACCCCGCGCGTGGTGTTCATGGAGGCCTCCGACGACATGCTGGTGCGCCGCTACGAGCAGAACCGCCGCAGCCACCCGTTGCAGGGCGAGGCGACCCTGGCGGAGGGCATCGCCGCCGAGCGCCGGATGCTGGCCCAGGTGCGCGCCACGGCCGATCTGATCATCGACACGTCGACCCTGTCCGTGCGCGGGTTGCGGGAGAGCATCGAGCGCGCGTTCGGCGGCGACGCCGGCACGTCGATCAGCGTCACCGTCGAATCGTTCGGCTTCAAGTACGGCCTGCCGATGGACGCCGACATGGTGATGGACGTACGTTTCCTGCCCAACCCGCACTGGGTCGACGAGCTGCGCCCGCTCACCGGGCAGGACCCCGCGGTGAGCGAGTACGTTTTGAGTCAGCCCGGGGCCGCGGACTTCCTCGACGCCTACCACCGGTTGCTGTCCCTGGTCGTCGACGGCTACCGCCGGGAGGGCAAGCGCTACATGACGGTGGCGATCGGCTGCACCGGCGGCAAGCATCGCAGTGTCGCGATCGCCGAGGCGCTGATGGGGCTGCTGAAGGCCAATCCTCAACTGTCGGTGCGGGTGCTGCACCGGGATCTGGGCCGCGAATGAGCGGGCCGACGAATCACGGCATCGTCGCCCTGGGCGGCGGCCACGGCCTGTACGCGACGCTGTCCGCGGCCCGCCGGCTCACCCCACACGTGACCGCCGTGGTGACCGTCGCGGACGACGGCGGTTCGTCGGGGCGGCTGCGTAGCGAATTGGATGTGGTGCCACCGGGCGACCTGCGAATGGCGTTGGCGGCCCTGGCATCTGACAGCCCCCACGGGCGGCTGTGGGCGACCATCCTGCAACACCGATTCGGCGGCAACGGGGCGTTGGCCGGGCACCCGATCGGCAACCTGCTGCTCGCCGGGCTGTCCGAGGTGCTGGCCGATCCGGTGGCCGCCCTCGACGAGCTCGGCCGCATCCTGGGCGTCAAGGGCCGCGTCCTGCCGATGTGCCCGATCGCGTTGCAGATCGAGGCCGACGTCTCCGGCCTGGAGACCGATCCGCGGATGTTCCGGCTCATTCGCGGCCAGGTGGCGATCGCCACCACCCCGGGCAAGGTGCGCCGGGTGCGGCTGCTCCCGTCCGACCCGCCGGCGACCCGGCAGGCCGTCGACGCCATCATGGCCGCCGACCTGGTGGTGCTAGGTCCCGGCTCGTGGTTCACCAGCGTGATCCCGCATGTCCTGGTGCCGGGCCTGGCTGCGGCGCTGCGGGCGACCACGGCCCGTCGGGCGCTGGTGCTCAATCTGGTGGCCGAGCCGGGGGAGACGGCGGGCTTCTCCGTCGAACGTCATCTGCACGTGTTGGCCCAGCACGCACCGGGGTTCACCGTGCACGACATCATCATCGACGCCGAACGGGTGCCCGGCGAGCGGGAGCGGGAGCACCTGCGCCGCACCGCGATGCTGCTTCAAGCCGAGGTCCACTTCGCCGATGTGGCCAGACCTGGTACACCTTTACATGATCCGGGCAAACTCGCGGCGGCCCTGGACGGGGTCCGGACGGCCCACAAGGCTCCGGGAGCGCCTCCGGTCACGGCCACCGCGGATATTCGGGTCGACAGTGCAAGTCCACAGACCGGTGGGAGCGGACCGGCTGGCAGCGGACCAAGGGGTGACGACGCGTGGCGATGACGACCGAAGTCAAGGACGAGCTCAGCCGCCTGGTCGTGAAGTCGGTCAGCGCGCGCCGGGCGGAGGTCACGTCGCTGCTCAGGTTCGCCGGCGGGTTGCACATCGTCGGCGGTCGCGTGGTGGTGGAGGCCGAGGTGGACCTCGGCAACGTCGCGCGCCGGCTACGCAAGGACATCTTCGAGCTCTACGGCTACAACGCCGTCGTGCATGTGTTGTCGGCCAGCGGGATTCGCAAGACCACCCGCTACGTGCTGCGGGTGGCCAACGACGGTGAGGCGCTGGCCCGCCAGACCGGACTGCTCGACAACCGCGGCCGGCCGGTGCGCGGTCTGCCCGCCCAAGTCGTGGGCGGCAGCGTCGCCGACGCCGAAGCCGCCTGGCGCGGGGCCTTCCTGGCGCACGGTTCGCTGACCGAGCCGGGACGGTCGTCGGCCCTGGAGGTCAGCTGCCCCGGCCCGGAGGCCGCCCTGGCGCTGGTGGGCGCGGCGCGCCGGCTCGGGGTCAGCGCGAAGGCCCGCGAGGTCCGCGGCGCCGACCGGGTGGTGGTGCGTGACGGCGAGGCGATCGGCGCGTTGCTGACCCGGATGGGCGCCCAGGACACCCGGCTCATCTGGGAGGAGCGCCGGATGCGCCGCGAGGTGCGTGCGACGGCCAACCGCCTCGCCAACTTCGACGACGCCAACCTGCGCCGCTCGGCCCGGGCCGCGGTCGCGGCGGCCGCCCGGGTGGAACGCGCACTCGAGATCCTCGGCGACACGGTCCCCGACCACCTGGCCTCGGCCGGCAAGCTGCGGGTCGAGCACCGGCAGGCGTCGCTGGAGGAGCTCGGCCGGCTCGCCGATCCGCCGATGACGAAAGACGCTGTGGCGGGCCGAATTCGGCGATTGCTGTCGATGGCCGACCGCAAGGCGAAGATCGAGGGCATCCCGGACACCGAATCGGCGGTCACGCCCGATCTGCTGGAAGACGCTTGACCCGGACAGCGGCTTGTAGCGGGGGCGCGACGCTGAGCTAACCGCCGCCCTGTCCCTGGCAAATCCCGTTCGAGCGCATGAGTGATCACGCCGGCAATGCTTGCCCCGCGTGATTGGTGCCAAACAATCCGGGACTGGCAGCGCTGATCTACATTCCACATTCAATTCACATAGATCATGTAATTCATAAATTCGCTCTTTGGTGACATGCAATCCCATTTCGGGCGCTTAGGCGGCTGACTGCGGCACGCCCGCTCCGCTGTTACGCAAGCCGGTGACTGGCGAATTCATACAACGCACATATCTTCTCTGAAGATCATATGAGTTTCGGACGTGTCGGTCTTCGGTGAGTCACGCGGGCGCAGGTAACCCGTGCCACGGCGAATCCGTTGGGGCCAGACGCAACTCATGGCCAGGTACTGCTCCGTCGCCCCGTCCCGTGGAGGCGTCCGGCAGCGGTCTCATTTCGCCGTGATCGCAATTTATGCTCGTGAGATTTTTATTCATCCGCCGGCGCTTCCCGGGCTTCCCACTCGCATTTTCACCAAGTATTCATGCGGTCGCCTTGTCCGATTCGCGCGAGGTAGGGAGGTTTATCGCCGTTTTGCGTGCCGGGCCCACTCAGAAGCGGTCGTCCACCCCGGGCGCTGCGACGGTGCCGAACCGGGCGAGTCGGGCGGAAGGCATTTCGGCCGCGGCTGGCTAGTGTCCTGTCTGCAAGGAATCGCCCGCTCGCCAGCAAATTCTCTTATCCCGTTTCGGCGGCGGCACGAAGGGCTCGATTGGCGGCGTTCGGCTGGTCGGCGGACGCAAGCACAGGGCCGGCGGTGGCGACACTGCCGGAGGCGGAGGATGGCATGGATTTCGGGGCGTTACCGCCGGAGATCAACTCCGGCAGGGTCTATTCAGGGCCGGGGCCGGCGCCGCTGCTGGCGGCGGCGGCTTCCTGGGACGGTTTGGCGGCCGAATTACGTTCGGCAGCAGGGTCTTACGGTTCCACGATCTCGGAGCTGAGAGCCCTCTGGCGCGGGCCCGCGTCGACGACGATGGCGACCGCGGCGACGACCTACATCGCGTGGCTAGACGGTACCGCCGTGCAGGCCGAGCAGACCGCCGTGCAGGCCAAGGCGGCCGCGGCCGCCTACGAAGCCGTCTTCGCGGCCACCGTCCCGCCCCCGGTGGTCGCGGCCAACCGGGCCTTGCTGGCCTCGCTGATCGCGACCAACATCCTGGGTCAAAACACCCCGGCGATCGCGGCCACCGAGGCGCAGTACGCCGAGATGTGGGCGCAGGACGCGGGCGCCATGTATGCCTATGCCGCCTCGTCGGCGGCGGCGGCGCAACTGACACCGTTCGCGGCGCCGGCGCCGACCACCGACGGCAGCGCGGAGGCCGACCAGTCGGCCGCGGTGGCCTCCGCGCTCGGGTCGTCGAGCGCCTCGAGGGTGGAATCTGCGCTCTCGGAGGCGGTTTCGCAGGCGCCGGCCGGGCTGCAAAGCCTCGCGGTGAGCGCGGACGCGGTGACGACGCCGGCGGCCGCCCTGCCGTTGGGCCTGGCGGACATCACCGGGATCCTGAAGACCTTCAACAGCATCATGGGCACGATCTCCGGCCCGTACACCCCGCTCGGGGTGGCCAACCTCGCGAAGAACTGGTACCAGATCGCCCTCAGCATCCCGAGCGTGGGGACGGGCATCCAAGGTATCGGGCCGCTATTGCACCCCAAAGCGCTCACCGGGGTCCTTGCGCCGCTGCTGCGCAGCGACCTGCTGACCGGCGCGGCCGCGTTGTCGAGTGCGAGTCCGGTTTCGGCCGCGACGGGTCAGGCCGGGCTGGTCGGGTCGTTGTCGGTGCCGGCTAATTGGGCGTCTGCCGTTCCCGCGATCCGCGCGGTGGCGGCCGAGCTGCCGGAGACGATCGTGGAAGCTGCTCCCGCGATGGCCGTGAACGGCCAACAAGGGATGTTCGGCCCGGCTGCCCTGTCAAGTCTGGCCGGACGTGCCATGGGGGACACCGCGACTCGCGCGGTCGCCGGGTCGACCGTTCGCGTGCCGGGTGCCGTCGCCGTCGACGACATCGCGACCACGTCCACCGTCATCGTGATCCCGCCGAACGCCAAATGAGAAAGGGTGCGGCAATGGTCTTCAGCGATTTCGCAACGCTGCCACCGGAGGTGATCTCCACCCAGATCTATGCGGGCCCGGGCGCCGCGCCGCTGCTGGCCGCCGCCGCGGCCTGGGACACGCTGGCCGCCGAGTTGCACTCCACCGCCGCCTCTTACGGCACGGTGATCTCGGACCTCGTCGGCGAGGCCTGGCAGGGTCCGTCGGCGGAGTCGATGGCCGCGGCGGTAGCACCGTATCTCGCGTGGATGTCGACCACCGCGGGCCAAGCCGAGCAGACCGGCGCCCAGGCCCGCGCCGCGGCCGCCGCCTACGAAGCCGCCTTGGCCGCGACCGTGCCGCCGCAGCTCGTCGCGGCGAACCGCATCGCGTTGGCCGAACTGTTGCAGACGAACCTACTGGGGCAGAACGACGCGGCGATCGCGGCGATCGAAGACGAGTACGGCCAGATGTGGGCCCAGGATGTCGCCGCCATGTTCAGCTACGCCGGCGCGTCGGAATCGGCCGGTGAGCTGACCGCTTTCGAGGGGGCGCCGGCCACCACCAACGACGGCGGGCCGGCGGCCCAGGCGGCCGCCAAGGCCGCGTCAGAGCCCACGTCGTTGTCATCCTGGCTGAAACAGATCGAGGACTACCTCACCTCGCTCACCGGCCAGTACACCAAGTTCTGGCAGCAGCTGATCGGGGGAGTTACGGGAAGCCCGGACGTGGCACCCCTGTGGGAAACGTTGTATTCCAGCATTTCCCAAATCGGCACGCAGGCGACGTGGACCAACGTCACCAACGCCAGCATCGGCCTGGGCGTCTCCCAGTGGAAGAACTTCTTCATCTACGCGCCGTGGAGCGCCGCGATGTCGAAGAGCGCGCTGGGCGCCGGTCTGGCATCGCCGGGCCACGTTGCCGGGGTCGCGGCCAGGCCGGTGTCGGCGGTGCTGGGCAACGCGCCGGCGGTGGGGAAGCTTTCGGTGCCGCCGGGCTGGGCGGCCGCGGCCCCGGCGATCCGGCTGGCCGCCCTGCCCGGCACCAGCGTGGCCGCGGCCGCGGCGACGGATTTCCCCGGCCTGGTCAACGAGGCGACGTTGGGCAGCCTGGCCGGCGGCGCGCTGGGCGGCCCGGCGGCGCGCGTGGTCAGCTCGACCGGCGTCCAGCAGACCCGCGTCGGCACCGGCGAGCGGCGCACCCCACCGGTCAAGCTCGACCGCATCATCGCCCAGCTCCAGGAGATGCCCGACCAGGTGCAGCACTGGAACGTCGACGAGGCCGGGCTCGATGACCTGGTCGCCAAACTCAGAACGACGCCGGGCGTGCACGCCGTGCACGTGACGGACGGCGCGGAGGTCGCGGTCGGCGGCGCCGAAGCCAAGTCGGGATAGTTGGGGCGCAACGGGTTTCGCGTCGTGATCGCGGGCCGGGCCGGGCCATAGCGGGCAATCCGCACGAAGGAGGACTGATGAGACTGTTGTTAGCGCTTCTCGGTGTGTCGCTGGGCATCGTTGCCGCGGCGCCCGCGCACGCCATCCCCGGGGAGGACGAAGCGGCGACCGACGAGAACAACGAGGTCTTCATCGCCGACCTGCACAGGGTGGGGATCAGTTTCGCGGACCCCGATCAAGCCGTCGCCGCCGGAAAGGCGGTGTGCGGCCTGATCTCTCGTGGCGTGTCCGGCCTTCAGCTGCTCAATGACCTGCGGGACAACAATCCCGCGCTGACGACCAACGGTGCCGCCCAGTTCGCGACGATATCAGCGAAGTCGTTCTGCCCGCGACAACTCGACGCTTCCGCGAAGAGCTAGGCGGTGCCTGAAACGCCAAGTAGCCAACGCCGCGGTATGAGTCGCGGTCGATAAGCACTCACGTTCCCCCGTCGCAGAGAAAACCCGATGTCGCAACACAAGTCGCCAGCCATTCAGCTGGAGCCGGTGCTGGATTCCGGTGCCCTGCCGCCGGAAGCCATTTCCGGTCGAATGCATTCGGGGCCCGGCGCCGAATCGATGATGGAAGCCGCCAGGGCGTGGGAAGTGCTCGCTGCTCAACTCGGTGAGATGGCAGAGAAATACCGGGCGGTGATCTCCGAGCTGGGTGTGGCGGAACAGAACGCTTCGGTGAGGGCGATAACTCAAGCCCTCGCCGCCCACGCGGCGTGGCTCGACGCCACCGCTGCCCAGGCCCGGCAGACGGCCACCCAGGCCGGGGCGGCCGCAAGCGCTTACGGTCTGACCCGTGCGGCGGCAGCGGCGCCTGGTGCGATCATCGCCAACCGGCTGCGGCGGATCTGGCTGGCCGCGGCGAACTGCCTAGGCCAGCTGAGTCCGGCCATCGCCGACGCCGACGCCGACTACGACCGGATGTGGGCCCAAGACACCGCCGCTCTGGTTGCCTACGCCCGCGCCTCGGCGGCCATCACGCTTACACCATTCAGTTCGCCTTGCGCTCGTCTGAGCGAGACGACGCGCCACGCTGCGGCGGTCACCGAGCCGTCCCGTCGATGGCGCCTGACGGTGGCGCCGGAGGTCATATCGACTGGGGCGCAGGTGATCTCGACCATCTCCGAAGCGCTCGATGCGCTGGCCTCCTCGCCGCTGGCCTCCTTCGACGTGGCCCTGCTGCCGAAAACGGCGGCCCTGTCCAGGTTGAGTTCACTGTCGGCGCCGCTGGACGTCGCGCTCAACCACCTGAGTTCCCTCAACAAGGCCGCCGCGCTGGATAGGGCCTCGGCCGTGCGGTCCCGGTGGGTTACCGCGTCCGGCGCGGACGACGCCGCGACGCGTGTGAGCGTCGGTAACCGCGCAGCGGTGGGGGCCTTGTCGGTCCCCAGGGCGTGGACTCGGTCGATGCCAAGCCCCCCATGGCCGAGTCCGCAAGCGAGTCCCGTCGATCGAAGCCAGTGAGCCATCCGCGGCCGACGAGTTGCGGCGCAAGGGTTCCCGTCATTCGCCGCCGCTGTGCGCGCGACGCATGACGTCAACCGCGGACCTCGCGTGCCGGCGGTGCCCGCCGGCGTCCGTCGGCACCTTTGCGCGGCGGGCTCCTCGGGACCGGTCCCGAACGGCGCAGGCGGTCGCAACGACCTGGCGACCGGGCGGATGCGCGCCCGGCTCAGCCTGCGGGTAGTTTGTTTGCCATTGCTGGTCGCGACGGGGGTCGGGGGGCTACGGTCGGGGGATGAAACGGCTCTCGAGTGTTGATGCGGCGTTCTGGTCAGCCGAGACTGCGGGCTGGCACATGCATGTGGGCGCGCTCGCGATCTGCGACCCGAAGGACGCACCGGAGTACAACTTCCAGCGGCTGCGCGAACTGATCATCGAACGGCTGCCGGAGCTGCCGCAGCTGCGGTGGCGGGTCACCGGGGCGCCGCTCGGGCTGGACCGGCCGTGGTTCGTCGAGGACGAGGACCTGGACCCCGACTTCCACATCCGCCGCATCGCCGTCCCAGCGCCCGGCGGCCGGCGCGAGCTCGAGGAGCTGGTCGGCCGGTTGATGTCCTACAAGCTGGATCGTGCGCGGCCGCTGTGGGAGATGTGGGTGATCGAGGGGGTCGAGGGTGGCCGGATCGCTTCGCTGACCAAGATGCACCACGCCATCGTCGATGGCGTCTCGGGAGCCGGGCTGGGCGAAATTCTCTTGGACATCACCCCGGAACCTCGACCACCGCAACAGGAAACGGTGGGATCCCTGGTCGGCAACCGGATTCCGGGCATAGAGCGGCGGGCGGTGGGCGCGCTCATCAACGTCGGCGTCAAGACGCCCTTCCGCATCGCCCGACTGGTGGAGCAGACGGTGCGCCAGCAGATCGCCGCGCTCGGTGTGAGCGGCAGGCCCCCGCGCTATTTCGAAGCGCCCAAGACCCGGTTCAACGCGCCCGTGTCGCCGCACCGCCGGATCACCGGCTGCCGCGTGGAGCTGGCCCGGGCCAAGGCCGTCAAGGATGCCTATGGCGTCAAGCTCAACGACGTCGTGCTGGCGCTGGTGGCCGGTGCCGCCCGCGAGTACCTGCAGAAGCGGGGCGAGCTGCCCGCCAAACCGCTGATCGCCCAGATCCCCGTCTCCACCCGGACCGACGAGAACAAGGACGACGTCGGCAACCAGGTGAGCTCGATGACCGTGTCGCTGGCCACCGACGTCGAGGACCCCGCCGAGCGGCTCCGGGCCATCCACGAGAGCACCCAGAACGCCAAGCTGATGGCCAAGGCGTTGTCGGCGCACCAGATCATGGGGCTGACCGAGACCACCCCGCCGGGGCTGCTGCAGTTGGCCGCCCGCGCCTACACGGCTAGCGGGCTGTCGCGAAACCTGGCCCCCATCAACCTGGTTGTGTCCAACGTGCCGGGCCCACCGTTCCCGCTGTACATGGCCGGCGCCAAACTGGATTCGCTGGTGCCGCTGGGGCCGCCCGTCATGGACGTCGCCCTGAACATCACCTGCTTCTCCTACACCGACTACCTGGACTTCGGCTTCGTGACGACGCCCGAGGTCGCCAACGACATCGACGACATGGCCGACCGCATCGAGCCGGCGCTCACCGAACTGGAGAAGGCCGCCACCCGGGAGTGAGCCGGAAACCATCGAACGTGCCTTTCGCCGAGCGTCACGCTAGCGTGTCCGCCGCAAGCGACTATCACGCTAGCGTGACCGCGCGCCTGGCCAACGCGGCTCGTACCCGCCCGACGATGTCCGTGGGACGATCACCGACCACCACTCGAACGACGATCCAGCCCAGGCGCTCGAGCGTTTCGCGCCGCCTGATGTCCCACGTGTATTGCCAGCGATCCCGACGATGTTGCTCACCGTCGTACTCGGCTGCGACTTTGAAATCCTCCCACCCCATATCGAGGTAGTACGTTAGGTCGCCGAACTCGTCACTGACCGGGATCTGGGTTTGCGGTCGGGGCAGCCCCGCTTGGATCAGCAACAGTCGCACCCACGTTTCCTTCGGGGACTGCGCGCCGGCGTCAGCGAGACTGATCGCATTGCGCGCCGACCGAATGCCGGGTCGCCCCGCGTATCGCTCAGCGAGCAACTCGATCTCAGCCTCCTTGCAGTTCGTTGCGCGAAGCAGGTCGTCGATCGCGGCCACAGCGTCGTTCGTCGGATGCCAGCATCCCAGATCGACGGCGGTACGGGCCGGCGTGGTCACGGGAACACCGTCGAACAGCGTGATTTCGTCGTCTTCTAGGGGACCACCGTGAACCCGTAGTCCGGGCAATGGGTTTCTGTTGCTATGGAGGATCTCAATCGGTGCCGTGGCGTCGACCCACTGGGCACCATGAACGGCGGCAGCCGACAGGCCCGCGACAACGCCCCGCCGACGCGACCACAGCCATGCCGCGCGGGCTCGGATAAGAGGGGTGAGTTCGGCGCGAGGGTCGACATAGACGTCGCGAAACAACTTCCGGTAGTGAGTGCGCAAAGCGCTCTTGACGACATCTCCATTCGAGACTGCCTCACTGCCGATGAAAGGCTCCGCCATCGCGGCAGCGTCGCACAAACCGCAACGAACGTCAGGTCAGTAGGGCCCGGCTATCCACAATCGGCCACGCCAGCGTGACCCTCGCGCCCCTGAGCCACGCTGGCGTGACGCTGGGCGGAGGGGGCGTGACGCTGGGGGCGCCAGCCCCGGCCTAGTCGCGCTCGGGCGGGTTCGTCGCGTACACCCAGGACAGGAACCGGGCGACAGCCTCCGCGGACCGATGCGCCCGCGGGGAACTGAAAATGTCGAAAGCGTGTTGCGCGTTGGGCAATTCGGCGTAGGCGACCGGCGACTTCGACACCGCCCGCAGCTCCTCGATGAACTCGTGGGCCTCCCCGACGGGAATCAGCGAATCGTCGCAGCCGTGCAGGACGAAGAACGGTGGCGCGTCGGCCCGCAGCCGCCGGATCGGCGAGGCGTCGACGTAGACGTCGCGGTGCGCGTCGTATTCCCGCTTCACCACGAACTTTTCGAGCAGCGAGACGAATTCGGGTCGGCCCTCGCCCTCGGTGGAGAACCAGTCGTAGCGGCCGTAGATCGGGACGGCGGCCGCCACCGACGTGTCGGCGTCCTCGAAGCCCGGCTGGAATTGCGGGTCGTTGGGGGTCAGCGCCGCCAGCGCGCACAGGTGCCCGCCCGCCGAGCCGCCGGTGACCGCGACGAAGTCGGGATCACCGCCGTAGTCCGCGATGTTCTCCTTGACCCAGGCCAGCGCCCGTTTGACGTCGACGATGTGGTCGGGCCAGGTGTGGCGGGGGGAGACGCGGTAGCCGATGGACACGCACACCCAGCCGCGCG